>CAYYEE010000040.1:0-17089 GCA_964470775.1 uncultured Planctomycetota bacterium
ACCAGCAGCTCGATCAACGTGAACGCGGAGAAGCGAACCGGCGGAGAGACGATCGTCTTGGGCATGGCGTTCCTCCTTCTGCTTACTCCGGCCGGAATGCCTCCTCCGGAGGGGCGTAGGTAGCGACCAGCTCCTTAAGTAGTATCGTCTGTCTGGGGACAGCGGCGCATTCCGTGAAGCGCACGACTTTCTCCGGGATGGTGACCACGAGGCGCTTGAACTTGAGCGGGTATTTGACCACCCCGTCGCCGCTGAAGCGCCACTGGCTGCTGTAGGGCCAGTGGTAGCGTTCGCCGGGGTAGTTGCCCGGCAGCGGGAAGCGCACGCGGCGCCAGCCCTCGAAGTTGATGACGCTGCGTCCCCAGGCGTCGTCGGTGTTCCAGTCGGCGTGGTTGCTGGTCTTGAGCGCCTTGAACTCCTCGGCGGGCATCCAATCGGCCATCCAGCGCGTGGGCTCGCCGCGCGCCTCGCAGCCCAGCGAAATCCAGCGCTGGCCTCCGGCGTCTTCCAGCTCAAAGATCACCCGTCCCCAGCCGCCGTTGCCGTTCACCCACAAGCTGATCTCCGTGGGCTCGCCGGGGATCTCCACGCCCTTGACGTGGCGCAGTCCGCCGTACATGGGCAGATAGGGCGAGCCCTTGGCCGGCAGCTTGGGCGACACCTCGATGGCGTTCGCCATGCCCTCGAATTCCGCGACCTCGCGCCACGTGAACTGGCCTTTGCGGCGCGGGCAAAGGGGGTTGTACATCTCCAGCTCCGCGTCGTCGCGGTCTTCGACGGTCCACTCCTTGAGGCTGGCCAGGGAGGAGATGAGGACGGACTTGACCGGGGGCGGGGACTCGTGCGTGGCGCGGCCGGCGGAGAGGGCGGCCAGCGGCGCGGGGGTCACCAAGTACATGGGGTCAGGCGAAATCTCGACCTCGGCCTTGCCGTCGCGGGGCGGCAGGGGCGTCTCGTTGCCCACCATGTCCACAGCCACGGCCTGGCCAGCGCCCGGCGGGAGCTGGGCCAAGACCTGGCGTTTGCCGCGCGGGGTCCACAGCGCGGTGACGCTCTTGCCGTCGGGCCGGCGGAACTCCAGCGCGTAGACCGATGGCGCGGGGCAGGGCACGACGCGGACGAACGCGGCGCCGTCGAGCGTTTGCGTCAGCGTGGCCACGGCGGCGTAGGATGGCTTGGGCGAGACGTTGGGCTGGGCAAAGCACAGGCCTGACGATCCCCAGTTGCTGTGGTAATAGGAATTGCCCACGTCGCAGATGATGCCGGCGCGGACGACGGGGACCTTCCACGCCATGGAGTGGAGGATGTGGCGGACGATGTAGGCGGCTTGCGTGCGCAGGCTGAGGAAGCCCGGCGCAGTGCCGGGGTAGCAGATTTCATAGCACTGATAGACCGGTTTGTCCTTGCAGCCGTAGTGGTCCAAGATCTGGCGGTCCATCCACAGGCCGGCGTTGTTGGCCACCCAGTCCGGCGGCTGCGATTCGGGCGGGCGCTGGAAGGAGCCGGCTTCGTTGCCGCGCGCGTCGAAAAGGTCGGCGGGGAACTTGCGCGCCAGGAATTCCTCCATCAGCTGCGGATTGCCGTTGCCGAAGTAGATGACGGCTTTGGGGAAGTGTTCGCGCGCCGCGCGGCACGCGGCCAAGGCGCCGTCCCACAGGGCCTGGAAGCGCGCCTGCTCCTTCTCGTCGAAGCGATAGGGCGCGCGGCCGGTGAACAGGGTGGGCACGCGCGTGACGTGCGGGCCGGAGATGGCGTCTTCGTGGAAGATGAGGATGCGCGGCGGCGCGGGGCGCTGGCCGTCGGCCACGGCCTTGGCCAGCTTTTCCGCGGTCTCGGCGTTCTTGATGGTGGGGTCGTTGCCTTGCAGCACGCCGTACTTCTGGCGCTCTTCCTGGGGGAATTGGAACATGCCGTAGCGCAGGCCGGCTTTGACGTAGAGCGGGCCGACGGCGCCGGCCTCGGCCGGGGTGTAGTGGCCGCCGCAGAAGTCCCACGTGCCCCAGGGAGCGGATTCGCGATGCTGGCGCGTGTCGGGCGGCAGCAAGGCAAAGGTGGTCTTGCGCTCCAGCAGCGTGGCGGCGCCGGCCTTGAGGCGCACGGTGAGCGCGTAGGCGCCGCGCTTGTCCACTTTGACAGGCAGCGCGACCGTGGTTCCGGGCGTGAGCAGGGCGGGCGCGATGGGCTGGCTTGTGAAGGCGCCGGACCCGCCGTGGAAGCCCGTGGCCTCGGCCTCGACCGCGTAGGGCCCGCGGCCGCGGCTGGCCACGTCCACGCACCGCAGGCGCGCGGTGAACGCGGGGGTCTGGGGCTCGACAAAGATGTTCCCGGTCTCGGCGCCCTCGACCGTCATTTGGGCGGCGGAGCGCCGGAACGTGACGCCAAAGAGCCGAACGCCGCTGGGCAGGCCGAGCGGACGATACGTGAAGCGGCAGGGGTCGGGCCGGTGGATGGCCAGGCGGACCTCCTTGGTCACTTCCACGTCCAGAGCGAGGCGGTCGGGGAAGTCCTGGGCAATGGCCAGGGCCAGGGGGACCTTGAGCACGAAGACGTTGCCGGTCTTGGCGGGCAGGACGCGGATGACGTTGGCGCCCTTCTTGTCCGCGGCGCGGGGCACGGTGATGGGGATGTCGTGGATGGTGGTGCGCTTGCTGCCGTCAAAGGCGCCGATGCGCAGGGTCATGTTGGGCGACAGGGCCGGGTCGTTGTCCGCGGCGGCGAGGAGATAGACGCATTCGTAGTCGGCCACGGGGATCTGGAAAAAGGGGCGGCGCGGGTCGGGCTCTTTGGGCGCCTGGTCATAGGCGGCGTAGTAGCTGGAGGGGTCGGTCTTCCAGTCCGGCCATTCGGCGGCGCGCAGGAAGAGGGCGCCCGACGCGCCGGCGGGGAGGTCGAAGGGGACGCTGGCCACGGTGACGCGGCGGGAGGGCGCTTCGAAGGCTTGGGCGTCGTTGGCCAGGGTGTCGAGGCAGACGGGAACGAAGAGGCTGGTCATGGGCACGGGCTCCTGGCGCGCCGTCACGGGCTCGGCCGCCTGGGCCGCCGCGCAGAGGACGGAAAACGCCGCGGCCGCCATCCAGGCGCGGGTACCTGCCATCGCCGATCCTTTCGTGACTGGGTGAGAAAGTCCGCCAAGGCGTCTGTACCGGCGGCGCGGCGCGATCCCGAAATGTCCCCGCCGGCGCGGGGCTGCTACGCGGGCGGCGCTTCCACGGGCCGGCACGTGTGGCCGTGGACATAGCGGGCCACCATGCGCTCGACGTGGGTGGCGCGCACCCTGGAGCGCAATACGCGCGAGAGCGTCTCGACCGCGCGGGCCAGCATCTCGGTCCTGGGATAGAAGACGGCGTTCATGCCCTTCATGGCGTAGGGGGGCGTGAGAGTGCTGGTGATGGCGAGGACGCTGATCCTGCCGGGCACGGGCCAGCCGCGCGCGGCCATGCGCTGGAGGGCGGCTTGGGCCGAGTCGCCGCCTTCGATGATGAGCGCGGTGGGAGGCTGGGCCGCGTTTTCCAGCCAGTCCACGACGTCGTCGCCCCGGTCGCACCGGTCGCCGTCCAGGCGAAGCTCCGATGGCCGCATCTCCGGCCCCATCTCGGCCATGGCGCCCCAGAAGCCGGCGGACAGCGCGTCATAATACTTGGAGGCGCCGCCGTTGGCGCAGCCGATGCGCCTATGGCCCAGGCTGGCCAGGTGGCTTACGGCCAGCCGCATCATGGCGGCCTCGTCCACGGTGACCATGCTGGCGCCCTCAGGGCAGGGGCCGTCGCGAGGCTCGCCGATGGTGACCACCGGCACGCCAGCCTGCGTCAAGGCATGGACCAGCCGCGAGCGCACACAGCCCTGCATCAGCACGCCGTCCTTGCGTTTGGCCCACGCGACCATGCCGTCAATGTCGTCGCTCTCTTCAAGCGTCACCAGCCGCAGATCCACGTCGCAGCGCATCTCCACGAACCGGTTGTGGAGCACCGACAGTTCCTCCATTATCTGGGGAGCTTTGGCCTTGTCCATGAGCGCCAGAAGCCCAGCCACGCGCCACTTGGCTTGGGGCTCGGCCACGACGCAGCCCACGCCGGGGACCGTGTGGACAAGGTCTTCGGCTTGCAGCTCGGCCATGGCCTGGCGCACCGTGGCCATGGTGACGCCGTGGGTCTTCATGAGGCTGCGGTAAGAGGGGACCAGCGCGCCCGGGGCGAGGTCGCCGGCGCTCATGCGCGCCTTGAGGGCGTTGGTGATCTGGCGGTATCGCGGGAGAACGGCGGACTCGGTCATGTGGTTCGACCTTGCGGTTCGGAGGTCTGCGTCCTGCACTGCTCTAGTGCGCACTATAGCGCCTCGCACAGCGGATGTCAAGCACGATTCCTGGAAAAATATGGGATGGCAGGGACAGCATGGACGGCCGGGAGGTGGGCGCGTCAGTTCGGGGATCCGTTGCGAGACCGCTGTTGGCGGGCTTGCGCAACGTGTCTCCGTCGGCGCGGTGGGGGAGAGTCCAGAACTGGCTGTGCACGAGCAGCGGGTTGAAGCCCTTGGCCAGCCAAGGCAGCAGGACGTGAAACAGGTGGCGGCGCTAGAACTTGTCGGCCAGGCTCCAGCGCAGGCGGCTGAGGGTGGGCGAGGGGGGGGCGGCCAGGGGGCCGCGCACCATGAACACCTCGCGCATGGCGCCGGTTTCGGGCTGGGTCCGCACGCCCCACGCCTCCAGCGCGCGCCAGACGATGTGCTCTTCGGGCATGGCCAGCGTCAGCGTGTGCTGTCCGGCCAGCGATGCGGCCCGGGCCGTCGCGGCCAGCAGGGCGCGCGCGGTCTCCATGTCGCCCTCGCCGCATTGGAGTTCGGACACCAGGATGCGGTCCGCCTCGCGTTCCACGCGCGCGTAGCCTGCGTCCGCGCCCTGGCGGCGCACGAACAGCAGGCTCAGCTTGTCCGCGTGGTTGAACATGGTCTGGTAGAACTCCCAGTAGCGCGCGTCGCGGACCACCTTGCCATCAAGATTGGGGCTTTGGTCATAGACCTGGGCCGCTCGGCGCACGGCGGCCGCGTCCAGCTTGCGGACTTCGTCATAGCGCAGGCCGCCGGTGAGGGTGGGCAGTTCGGACGTGGACACGGTGGCATAGCCCTGCTCCACCACGCGGAACCCGTGCGACTCGTACACCGCGGGCGCGCTGGTGAAGAGGGCGCTGACCGCGGCGTCGCGGTCAATGATCTTCATCAGCTCGGTCATCAGCCGCCGGGCCACGCCCTGGCGGCGGAAACGCTCTGGCGTGGCCACGGCAGCCACACCGGCCAGGGCGGCCGTCCGTCCGTCCAGCCACACGTTTATGTCGAACCGGCACGCGCTGCCCGCGATCTGGCCGCCGGCGAACAGGACCAGCGGCCACATGGTGTAGAGATGCGCCTGGCCCTGCAACACCAGCGGGTAGAGCCAATCCTCGACAGGGAAGACCTCGGCCAGCATTTTGTAGAGCGCGGGCATCTCGTCCGGCCGGGGCGGGCGGATCTCGGCGGCGCTGAAGTCAATGGCAGGCATGCGTGGGTTCTCCCATCAATTCACGGTTTGAGCAGTGTCTTCATCAACAGGTCCAGCGCGTCCTTGTCGCGCATGTCCATGGACACGTCCATGACATGGCCCTGGGGCGATTCCACGGTTCTGCCCCGGTCCGCGCCTTGCACGACGACGTCCAGGCGGTGGGCGCGGCAGGTGAAGAACGAAGGGTCCACGGTCCAGAGGATGGGCGCGATGTCATAGACCACCGGGCCGGTCTTGGCGCCTTTGCGCGGCCACCAGAGGTCGATCTGGCGGACGAGGCCCTGGCAGGCGGGAAGGGGGCTGGCGCGCAGGGCGTTGATTTCGGCCTGGCCCATGACCACGCGCCGCGTCACGTCCCAAGTGCCCAGGAACTTGGCCACAGGCTGGGCAAAGACCTTGGCCGCGGCCTCCGGATCGCAGGCGATGTTGTATTCCTTGCGCTGGCCGGGGAAATCGCCGCCCATCATGGCCACGGCTTTGACCAGGTCCACGGTGTCCGGGTGGCGCTGGAACAGCGCGGCCACGTTGGTCAGGGGGCCGATGGCCACCAGCGTCACCTGGCCGGGGTGGGCTTGGAGAAGGCGGTGGATCAGGTCCACGGCCTCCGTGGCGGACACGTGCGCGCTGTCTCCCTCTTCCACAAAGCCGAACGTGGCGGGTTGGCGCTCCGCGAACCGGCGTTCGGTGTCGGCGTCGGCGGGCGCCAAGGGCCGCGGCAGGCCGGCCGCGCAGGGGATGTGGCCCGCGCCGAGCAGCCGCAACTGCTTCGCGGCCATGAGCGCGCGCTCGCGCACGCACACATGGCACGTGGTGACAGCCAGAACCTCGACTTCGGGCCACTTGGCCGCGAAACTGACGGCAATGGCGTCGTCAATGTCGTCGCCGTAGTCAGTGTCAATGATGATTTTATGGGGCACGGGGGGAGCCTTGGTTTCGGGCGTCCGACCGGCCAGACAAGTCAGACAGGTCCGACGAATTATGCCACGACGGCGCAAAGGCGCCTAGTGTGGTGTTTCGGAAATGCCTTGCATTTCCGAAACACCACAGGGCGGGCTAACTCGATACTTTAGACGCGTCAAGCGCCGGGTCTGTGTCATGTAGTGTTTCAGAAATAGCAAAGCCATTTCTGAAACACTACACTAGCAGCCTGTTGAAAATGTCGCGTCTGTTCCGGGGACACGTTGCGATCCCGCCGCTGGCGGGCTGAGGCGCCATGTCCCCGCCGACGCAGTGTCTTTTTCAACGGGCCGCTGGGCGCATGGGTGTCGGGAAGGAGGGCGCTGGCCAGGGAAGGCCGCGCCAGTGAGGTCTTGGGGCTCGGTTTGCACAGTGGGCCAGCCATTGCCGGACCCAGGGCTTTAGCCCGCACAACACAACACTTGACGCCGCCGCGGGTTCGGTGATAGCATCCCCGCTGGTGGTCAGAGGGCGGAGGAGCTGGCGCCTGGCGGCTGCGCAGGAGCGGGCGCGACCTGCGCCGGAGCGGCTTCGGCGGCTTCTTCGGGCGGCAGCGATGCCACGCGCTCTTTCATCAGCTTGCCCATTTTGAAGGTGACGACGCGCTTGGCGGGCACACCGACCTTCTGGCCGGTCTTGGGGTTGCGGCCTGTGCGAGGCTTGCGCTTGATGACCTCGAAAACGCCGAAATCGCGAAATTCCAGACGGTTGCCCTGGATCATGTCGGCGATGACTTCATCAAAGAAGACCTGGATGATCTGCTTGACAGCCAGTTGTGGCTGGCCGGTCTTCTTGGCCACGCGCTCGGCGACTTCGCGCTTCGTGATCGTTGCCACGGCCTCACCTCCTCGGCGTTTCGGCCCAAACACCCCGCCCATCCCCGCGGCGTCAACCTCAGCCCTTCTGGCCTTTCGGGCCTGGGTTGCATCCCCGCGCTGGGCTTGCCATTTGCGACCTGCGACACTAAAGTCATTGCCTTGTTCGACTTGCAATATATCCTACGGACATGGTTGCGTCAACTGAAAAATGGGCCGCCTGTCCCCCGGGTTTGGGTTGTGTGTGAGAAGGGTTTCTTGCGGAGGCGCAAAAGGCCATGGTCTGCCTTGAACGCATCGCCGGCAATCTCGCTGAAGTTCGCCGCGTCATGGCCGCCGCGGCCGCGCGCGCCGGCCGCAACGTGGACGACATCCGGCTGGTGGCTGTCACCAAGAGCGTGGGACAGGAGGAGACGCGGTTCCTCTATGACCTTGGCCTGCGCGACTTTGGCGAAAACCGCGTCGCCGACGCCCAGGAGAAGGTGGACGCCTTTGCCGGCCTGGACGTGAGGTGGCACATGATCGGCCACTTGCAGACCAACAAGGTGCGCAAGGTCCTGGGCAGCTACGCGCTCATCCATTCCGTGGACTCGGTTTACCTCATGGAGGAGATTGAGCGCGTGGCCGAGACCCGCGGCCAGGTCGTGGACATCTTGGCGCAGGTCAACGTCTCCGGCGAAGAGACCAAGACAGGCTTCCGGCCCCAAGACACACGCTCCGCGTTGTTTGCGGCCAGCGAAATGCCTCACCTGCGCGTGCTGGGGCTTATGACCATGGCGCCCTTGGGAAGCGATCCGGAACAGAGCCGGCCCGTCTTTCGCGGCTTGCGTGAGCTCCGCGACAACCTGCGGGCCGAAGGCTTCCTGCTGCCGGAGCTGTCCATGGGCATGACGCAGGATTACCCGGTGGCCATTGAAGAAGGCGCCACGATGGTGCGCGTGGGCAGCGCGCTCTTTATATGAGGGGACGGCGCGTCGGACACGTCCGACAACTCCGCATGCGGCGGCCGCGTTTTGGCGCGCGCCCGGCGAAATGGTACACTTCCCCGACGCCCGTTGCGGCGGTCCCCGCGAGCAACATGTTTTGAAGGGAACAGATATGCCGAAGACACGACAGGTTGGCGCTTTGGATGGAACCGGACACGCGGTGGTCGTCACCGAGCCTGTGCCGCCCCTGGCCAAGGGGTGTCTGCTGGTCGAAACCCACGCCTCGCTTATCAGCCCGGGCACGGAGCTGAGCCAGGCCAAGCTGCAGCGCAAAGACCCCGCGGCCCAGGCCGGCCAGCCCAGGCCCTTCGGCTATCAGAACGCCGGCGTGGTGCTCAAGGTGGGCGAGGGCGTCAAGGAGTTCAAGCCCGGCGACCGCGTGGCCTGCATGGGCGCCGGCGCCCGCCACGCCAACTACTGCGTCGTGCCCAAGAACCTGTGCGCCCGCATGCCCGACAACGTCAGCTTCGAGCAGGGCGCCTTTTGCCACCTGGCCATGACCTCGCTGCACGCCGTGCGCCGCGGCGAGCCTGAACTGGGCGAGAACCTGCTCGTCGTCGGTCTGGGCCTGGTGGGCCAGATGGCCGCGCGCCTCGGCCAGATCGCGGGCATGTACGTCATGGGCTGGGACATAGAGCCCTTCCGTTGCGAACTGGCCAAGCGCTGGGGCATTGACGACACGGCCGTGGTGGGCCAGGAAGACGAGACCGCCAAGGCCAGGGCCTTCACCCGCAACCTCGGCTTCGACATGGCCGTCATGGCCTTTGGCGGCGACGGTACCAAGGCCTTCCAGTCCGTCAAAAACGTCATGCTCCTCTCGCCCGACACGCACCAAATGGGCCGCATTTGCCTGGTCGGCGGCTTGCGCACCGAGCTGGCCTGGGGCGCCAACCTGGGCAACCTGGACCTGCGCTGCTGCTCGCGCACCGGCCCCGGCTATCACGACGACCCGTGGGAAGTCGGCGAGATCGAGTACCCCCCGGTCTTCATCCGCTGGACCACGCGCTCCAACATGGAGTATGTGCTGCGGCTCATGTCCGAGGGCAAGTTCGACGTCAACTGCCTGGTCTCGCACCGTCTGCCCCTGTCCAAGATAGACGAAGCCGTCACCGCGCACATTGACCAGCCCAACGCCACCATGGGCACGCTGTTGCTCATGGACCACGACCGCTGACGCGCCAGAGGAGGAAGGAGCCCGGCATGTCCAAGCCAACCGATGTCCGCGTCCGCGACGTATCGCTCTACTACCTGGATCAAAACCTGCGCATGCCGCTCAAGTTCGGCGTCGAGACCGTTACCTGGGCCAAGTGCGGCCGCGTGCGCATGACGGTGGAAGACGCCGCCGGCCGCCGCGCCGAAGGCTGGGGCGAAACGCCCATCAGCGTCACCTGGGTGTGGCCCAGCGCCCTCTCCTACGAAGACCGCCTCAAGGCGCTGCAAGAGTTCTGCGGCCTGCTGGCCAAGGCCTGGGCGTCGTTCGACGTGTCCGGCCATCCCATGGAAGTGGGCCACGCCTTCCAGGAGCGCCGCCTGCCCGATCTGTGGAAGAAGTTCAACGCCGCCCGCGCCGGCGTGGAACCCATGCCCTGGCTGGGCGCGCTCGTGTGCTGCTCCATGTTCGACATCGCCCTCCACGACGCCTATGGCGTCTGCTGCGGCCGGCCGGTCTACGAGACCTACAACGGCGCGTTCATGAACGCCGACCTGTCCGCCTATCTCAGCCCGGCCGAGGGCGCGGCCGTGTCCTTTGAGGGCAAGTACCCGGCCGACTACTTCGCGCGGCCCGCGGCCACCCGCCTGCCCGCCTGGCACCTCGTCGGCGGCAAAGACCCCATCGACCCCAGCGAGCTCACCGGCGCCGAGCCCAAGGACGGCTTCCCCGTGCTCCTGGCCGACTGGATCAAGACCGACGGCCTCAAGTGCCTCAAGATCAAGCTGCGCGGCAACGACGCGGCGTGGGACTATGATCGCATCGTCAAGGTCGGCCAGATCGCCATCTCCCTGGGCGTAGACTGGCTCACCGCCGACTTCAACTGCACTGTGGAAGACCCCGCCTACGTCAACGACATCCTGGACCGCCTTGTCCTGGAGCGCCCGCGCATCTACGGCATGATTCTCTACGTGGAGCAGCCCTTCCCCTACGACTTGGAAGAGAACCAGATCGACGTGCACAGCGTGGCCGCGCGCAAGCCGCTGTTCATGGACGAAAGCGCCCACGACTGGCGCATCATCCGCCTGGGCCGCTCCCTGGGCTGGACCGGCGTCGCGCTCAAGACCTGCAAGACCCAGACCGGCGCCCTGCTCAGCCTGTGCTGGGCCAAGGCCCACGGCATGACGCTCATGGTGCAGGACCTGACCAACCCCATGCTGGCCCAGATCCCCCACGTCCAGCTCGCCGCGCACGCAGGCACCATCATGGGCGTGGAGACCAACTCCATGCAGTTCTCGCCCGCCGCGTCCGAGCCCGAGGCCGCCGTCCACCCCGGCCTCTACCGCCGCCGCCAGGGCGTCGTGGACTTGTCCACGCTGCGCGGCCCCGGCTTCGGCTATCGCGTGAACGAGATCAAGAGAACGCTGCCCCAGCCGGTGAAGTAGGACGGCATGGGACGCATGGGACGGATGGGACTCATGAGCGCCCCGCTCGCGCGGGGCGCTGTCCATTTCGTCCCCAGAGGGCCTATCGCCGCCGCGGCCGGCTGCCCCTACGCCACGAACCGCACCGGCTGAAAGCACTCCGGCATGTGGAAGTTCAGCGCCGACACCGGCGCCCACGAAGCCCAGTGCGGATGGCTGGTGCGGTCGCCGCACTTGTAGAAGTTCGCCCGCCACGTCTGGCCCGCCGGGTCGCCCTTCACGCCCGCGTGCTTCGCAAAGATCGCCATCGGCGCCGCGAACTCCAGGAACCACTCCGTCTCCGCCTGTATCTCCGGCTCCACCACCGACGGCAGCGAGTGGTAGATCTTCACTGTGCGCGCGTCTTCCTCCGGCACTTCCGAGAAGTCGGCGAACGTGTCGCCGCTGCGCCGCGCGTCGCGCACGTGGTAGAGCAGCAGATGCCCGCCGCAGTTGAACTCGAAATTGAAGTAGCCCCGGCCCGTGGGCGGCTCCACAAAGAACTCCACGCAACTGTCGCGGCACACGCTGGACTGCAGCCCCTCGTTGACGGAGCGGACAAAGCGGTCCTTGACGCAATAGATGCCGTAGATGTTCGACGCGTCATAGAGCATCCGCGCCCGCACGTAGGGCCGGTGCGTGCTGCTTTCTGGCCGGAAGCAGGCCACCTCCAGCGTGTCCGCCTTGGACCACGCCGGCCCGTCCCACAACCCCCTCAACTCCGGCGTCTTCACAGCGCGGCGAATCAGGTACTCCACGGCTGCCTCCATCCCTCCAAGCGCGGCCCTGGGCCGCGGGTGTGTCCGGCGTCAAGAAAGCATATTATCCCGCCAAGGCCGTGGGCCGCGCAAGGGGCGCGCGCCGCCGCTTGAGCCGTCCGCGACGTGGCTGTTCTGGAGCGCCCAATCGCGCTGTTCGCGAATCACGGCCGCTGTCCCGGCGCCGAAGGACGCCCAACGCGGGCGAAGGACAGCGTTGCGCCCTTGCGGTTCATGCCGGCCTCGGAGGGTGCGGCGGGCTGGAACCGCCCCTTTCCGGTTGCCCCGCCCTTCCGCCGCTCCCCGTTGCCTGGCGCCGCCCCGGCTGGTACTCTGTTGGCGCCGGGGGCCGTCCGCCCCGCGCCTTCAACAGGAGAGAATTGCCCCATGAACGGACGCGACCGCGTCGCCCTGGCCATGCGGCTGCAGAAGCCGGAGCGGGTTCCCGTTATGTGCCAGCTCGCCATCGGCCACTACTTCCTGCACACCGACATCCCCAACGAAGACATCTGGTTCGACGCGGACGGCTTCAGCGAGGCGCTCGTCACGCTGGCCCGGCGCTACGGCTTCGACGGCGTGCTGGCCAACCTCATGCCCGCGCCCCCGGAGTGGCGCGCGTGGATTGACCGCATCGACGAAGAGCCGGACGGCACGCGCACGCTGCGCTGGAAAAAGGGCGGCGGCTGCCGCATCCCAGCCGACGACAACCTCCACCACTTTCCGGACTACCAGCCCCCGTCCTTTGAGGACGTGGACCCGGCCAAGCTCTTCTACCTCGACCCCCACGGCCCGGCGGCGCCAAGTACCCCTTCTACTTCGGCCTTGTCCCCGAGACGCGGCCCGATAGTGACTTCTTTCCCGACTACCTCTTCCGGACCATCGACCGGCTCAAGGACAAAGCCCGCGGCGAGTTGTCCATCCACGGCGAGGTGTTCAGCCCCTTCACCCAGTTCATGGACCTGTTCGGCTACGAGACCGCGCTGATGAACCTGGTGGCCGACGAAGGCCGGGGCCAGGCCATGCTGGAGCGGCTCTCGCTGGGCGCGGCCGACTTGGCGCGGCGCTTGGCGCTGCGGGGCGTGGACGCGGTGTTGGTGTCGTCCGCCTTCGCCGGCGCGGGGTTCATCTCGCTCGATTGGTACCGGCGCTTCGTGCTGCCCCACGAGCGCCGCGTGGTCCAGGCCGTGCGCCAGGCCCGGCCCGGCACGCCGGTCTACGTCCACACCTGCGGCGCCATCGGCGACCGGCTTGAAGCCATGCTTGAAGCCGGCTACGCGGGCGTGGACACCCTTGACCCGCCGCCGCTGGGCAGCGTGGACCTGCCCGACGCGGTGCAGCGTCTCAAAGGCAGGGCGTTCATCAAGGGCAACATGGATTCCGTGAACACACTTCTGCGCGGCGGCGTGGACAAGGTGCGCCGCGACGCGCGCATGCGCGTGGAGACCGCCGGTCCCCACGGCGGCTACATCCTCAGCTCCGCCTGCTCCGTGGCCCCCCGCGTGCCTGTCGAGAATCTCATGGTCCTGCGCGAAGTGGCGGAGAAGTACGGGCGCTTCGCCTGACGCGAAGGCCATGGATAAGTCCCATCCCTCCCATCCCATTGCGCCATAGGAGACGCGGATGACGCAAGCGATGTCGCTGGCCGGCGCGGCGGCGGCCGCGGCCGGACTCTCCACGCCTAACCGCCTCCTGGCGCAGGACCAGGAGTTCGACGCGCAGGAGTGGCCCTTTGAGCCTGGCCCGCGCAAGGTCAAGATGTGGATCCAGGAGCCGGAGCGCGGCGTCAACGCCAACACCGGCCTCATGCTCGTGCTCCACAACTGGGGCGGCTTCTACACCTCGCCCGAGTACGTCAAGTGGTGCAAGACCTTCGCCGACCGCTACAACGTCGTCGCCGTCAGCGTCAACTACCTCCAGAGCGGCGAGGACTGGAAGCGCACCGAAGGCCGCCTGCCCTATGACCACGGCTACTTGCAGGCCATGGACTGTCTGGGCGCGCTCTACCACGTCCGGCGGCAGCTCAAGGCCCAAGGCGCGGCCTTCAACGACAGCCGCATCTACTCCATGGGCGGCAGCGGCGGCGGCAACGTGACGCAGATGGTCATGAAGCTCGCCCCCCGCGCCTTCGCCTGCGGCGTGGACATCTGCGGCATGCCCGGCCTCACCGACAACGTGGCCTATGGCCTGGGCCAGGACGGCTGCAAGCTCAACGCCGGCTACAGCCGCGACCCGGCCAGCCCCTGCTTTCTCAGCGTGGACATGCAGGAAATCCGCGATTTCGGCCACGTGGAGCACAACCGCATCCGTTTCCAGCTCAACCCAAGCCAGAAGATCGTCATCGTCCACGGCGTGGCCGACCGCTCCTGCTCCGTGGTCCGCAAGATAGACCAGTTCCAGCGCATGGTCGCCCTGGGCATGGACGTGGACGGCCATTTCCTGACCGAGTGGCACGTGGACGGCGTCGTGGTGACAACCACCGGCCACAAGGTGGGCGACCGTGAGCAGGTGGTGGTGCGCTTCGCCGACGAGTACCTGCTGGAGAACGGCAGGATGAAGAAATCCGCGCCCGGTCCCAGCGATTTCGCCCTTGGCGGCGAGGTGGTATACCCCACCACAAACGGCAAGTTCGTGATAGACTACAAGGCGTATCCGGTTATCCGGTTCGAAAAGCGGTAGCGTCTGGGCGTCAAAGGAGGAATAGCCATGCGGATGTTGTGGATGGGCGTGATGGCGGCGGCGGTGGCGGCGGCGCTGGCTTCGTCGTGCCCGGCGCAGACCGCGTCAAGCGTGGAGAGCAAGCTCAAAGCCTTGGAAGCCGCGCGCGATGCGGGTGTGCTGACCCAGGAGGAATATGCCCGCAAGAAGGCGGAGATCGAGGCCGCGGCTAAACCCCCGGCCAAGCCCGCCGCGCCGGCCGTGGACGCGGAGACCCAGAAGAAACTGGAGACGCTGGAGCGCCTGCGCGCCGAAGGCGTCATCAGTGAAGAGATGTACCAGAAGAAAAAGAAGGAGTTGATGCCCGCCGCGCCCAAGGCCGAGACCCCCGCCGCGCCTGTTTCCCCCGCTGAGCAAGCCGTGGAGGCTGGCCGCTACCAAGACCCCGAAGGCCGGTTCCACTTCTCCTATCCCAAGGCTTGGATCAGCCAGGAACTGCCCAACGGCGCCGGCGTGCGCTTTGCCGCGGGCCAGGCCACCATGGCCGTGTCCGTGGGCATCGCCAACACCGACGTCTTGATCGAGAACGCCGCGCGCGACCTGCTTGGCGCCAAGGCCAAGCCCATGAGCCGCATCGAACGCCCCATGTCCGGCCTGACAGGCGTGCTGGCCGAGTATGACGCCGTGGATGGCGAAGGCCGCGCCCTTAAAGCCGAGATCGTGGCCGTCAAGGGAGCGGCCGTGGGTTTCGCTCTGGCCATGTACGGCCCTTCCGCCGCTTTTGACGCGGCCCAGGGCGGCTGGAATCTGGCGCTCGACACCTTCACCGTGAACATGGCCAAGACCCAGCCCCCCACGCCCGCGGCCAAGACCAAGGGCAAGGGCGTTCTGGAAGGATTCGGCAAGACCAACGCCCCCGAGCCCAAGACCACCGGCCCCGACACGCCCGCCTGCAAGACGCCCGAGCCCCAGACCCCCGAGCCCGCGGCCGCCCCGCCCAAAACCATGGGCCCGGCCTGGCTGGCCCAGGCCAAGACGTTCACCCATCCCACCGGCTACAGCTTCCAGTACCCCGCCGCGTGGCAGGTGGAGCAGATGGGCAATGACTACCGCCTCACCCCGGCCGACACCCAGATGGACGCCGCGGGCCCCAGCGAACTCTACTTTACCCTCACCGAGCAGGCCTACAACATCTCCAACCCCGGCGACCAGGCCGTAGTCCAGTACTTCGACTCCCGCCTGCGCTCCACGCTGCCCTTTGTGCAGCTCGCCGGCCAGGTGGAGCCTGCCCAGGCCCGGTGCGGCCAGGGCGCGGTTATCACCTGGGCCGGCGTCAACCCCATGGGCCGCAGCATTCGCGCCCGCGCCTACGTCGCCCTGCTGCCCGGCCGCGCCATCGCCCTGATCGGCTTCGGCTACCAGGACGTCATCGCCGCGCGCGAAGGCACGCTAAAGGAAATCTTCGCCACCTTCGGCGCCGCCGGCGCCGGGCCTGGCGGGGCGGCGTGGTAGCGAGCGCATCAGCCACGCCCACAGTGGCGCTGCTGGCGTTGTAGAAGAAAACCGGCTGAGCCATTCCCACAACAACTTTTACCGGCTACTTGCGCAAAATATACTTGACAAATTATATCGTGTAATATAGAATCAATTAGTGACTAAATAAGTCATATAAAAGAAAGGACACATAATGGTGAGCGCAGCGACGGACCATGACTCTTGGCGCGCGTCCGGTCCCTGCCGATGTACGCCTGTCCGGCAGGTTGGGGCCTGGACGGGCGCCTTCTCTCCTGCGCTTGATCCAGGGTGTTCCTCTCTTTTCGGACTATGGACGTGACGGCGCAAGAGGGGCGCCAGGAATGCGCGGCCGGCGAGCCCAGGCGTTCCTGGCGCCCAAGTGAAGGGCCTGAAACAGACAAAGCTCAAGTAAGGAGCACACCCATGGGTTACTGGTTCTCCGACAACTCGCTGTCCATCGGCCACACGCCCTTGGTCAAGATCAACCGCATGGCGCAGGGCTTTTCCGGACTGATCCTGGCCAAGGTCGAAGGCCGCAACCCAGCCTATTCCGTCAAGTGCCGCATCGGCGCGTCCATGGTGTGGGACGCGGAAAAGCGAGGACTCCTGAAGCCGGGCAAGGAGATCATTGAGCCGACCAGCGGCAACACGGGCATAGCCCTGGCCTTTGTGGCCGCGGCGCGCGGCTACCCCATCACGCTCACCATGCCCGAGACCATGAGCCACGAGCGCCGCAAGGTGCTGCAAGCCCTGGGCGCCAAGCTCGTGCTCACCGAAGGCGCCAAAGGCATGGCCGGCGCCGTGGCCAAGGCCGAAGAGATCGCCGCATCGGACGCCACGCTCTACTTCATGCCCCAGCAGTTCAAGAACCCCGCCAACCCCGCCATCCACGAGACCACCACCGGCCCGGAAATCTGGGAAGACACCAACGGCGCCGTGGACGCGCTGGTGGCCGGCGTGGGCACAGGCGGCACCCTCACCGGCATCGCCCGCTTCTTCAAGAAGACCAAGGGCAAAGCCCTGATCACCGTGGCCGTCGAGCCGGCCAGCAGCCCCCTCCTGACCCAGAAGCTGGCGGGACAGCCGCTCAAGCCCTCGCCCCACAAGATTCAAGGCATCGGCGCCGGGTTCATCCCCGACGTGCTCGATCTGTCTCTGGTGGACCGCGTCGAGACGGTCACCGACGAGGAAGCGCTGGAGACCGCCCGGCGCCTCGCCCGCGACGCCTTCGATGGTCATGAAACTGTCACCGGTACTCATGAT
>CAYYEE010000041.1:0-17029 GCA_964470775.1 uncultured Planctomycetota bacterium
AAACAGCCGCGCCACGTCCCCGGCCATACTGCGGGAGGGCGTAGCGGCCCTGCGCGTCAGTCACTGACCACGCGGCCGCGCCGAACATGTGGACCACCGCGCCCGGCGCCGGCAAACCGTCCGGCCCCAGAACGCGGCCCTCGCGCGTGGCCACCACCTCAACCAGCCGCACGCTCACCTTGGCCTGGTCCGTCTCCACCTCCGCTGCGCCCGCGGCCACACCCGGCGCCTCCACCCGCAAGTTGAACTGAGCCAGAGGCGCCCCGTCAAGAACGAGACGCCCCTTGCCGTCCGTCTTCAGACCTTCCCACTCCGGCGAGACAGGCCCGCCCGGCGCGCCGGGCTGCACTGTCATCAGCCCTATGTCCATGACCCCCATTCTGACCCTTTCCATGGGCGCCACGAACACCGACCCGCCCCCCGGCTCCGCCACGCGCCGCGCTTCCACCGCGGCCCCGGCCACGGGATTGCCGTCACCGTCGGTGACCGTCACCTTCAGCGACCGGCCGCGCGCCAGCGTCATTACGTGGAACCCCTTCTGGCCCGGCGCCACCTCCCGCTCAGCCACCACAAAGCCCGGCGCCCGCGCCACGAGGTGAAGCGTCTGCCGCGGCGAACTGAGAAACACCCACGGCCTCTCGAACTCGCCGGCCTCGATGCGGAAGCGGCCCTCCTTGTCCGCGGCGGTTTTGGCCACCCACCGGGCGCCATAATCCGAGCTCTCGTGCTGATAGTAGAGCCCCACCTCCGCGCCTGCCGCCGGCTTGCCGTCGGCCGTCAGGACCTGTCCTTCATAGACGTCGCCGCCGCGCGCCACGGTCCAGACCGCCAGCGCCAGAGCCAGAGCCAGCACCATTTTCGCCGCCATCCGCCGCCTCCCTTCCCATGCAGACCGCCGCCCTTCCCCATTGTAGCCGTCCGCCGCGCGACCGCAAATGACGCGGCCGGGGTCTTCCCTCCATCGCTACCGTCCCTTGCCCCGGCCGTTGCGGCCGCCCGCGTTGCGCCCCGCCCCAGGCTGTGTCAGAATGGACACCCGACAACCGCGCCCGCGGCGCGGCCCGGCGCAGGCCCATGCGAGGACGCCATGTCTGCCCCTCAGCCACCTGATGGTCCATCGGACGGCGCGACGCTCCGCGATGCGCCGCCGGCCGCCGCCGAAGGAGACGGCGCGGCCACCCTCACGGACAGCGCCGCTTCGTCCCAGGCGCCTTCCTTCGTCTCCGCCGAGGACGAGGCCGTTGGCCGGCTCGTTCTCGGCGCGGGTCTCGTCAAGGAGCAAGACCTGCGCGCGTGTCTGGACGAAGCGGCCACGCTGCGCGAGAAAGACCCAAGCGCCAGCCTCGCGTCGGTCCTCGTGGCCAAGGGGCTCCTGTCGCAGGACCAGGCGGACAAGCTGCGCGCCACGCACGAAACGATTGACGAAGCGCGCAAGCTGTGGAGCGGCGCGGTCAACTCCAAGGCCGGATCGGGCATGTCGATCAAGCCCGCCGGCGAAGCCGCCCCCCACCCCACCGCGGCGGCGCTGCGGCTGGCCCGCATGTCGCGCCCTGGCCAGGAGGCCGGCAAGCCCGCCGACTTCGAGCTGGCCGCGCTGCTGGGCAAAGGCGGCATGGGCCTTGTCTACGCCGCGCGCCAAGCCAGCCTCGACCGCCAGATCGCCGTCAAGATGATCCGGCCCGAAATGGCGGAGGACGCGTCGCTGCGCGCCAAATTCCTCTCCGAGGCGATGGTCACCGGCGGCCTGGACCACCCGAACATCGTCCCCATCCACGAAGCGGGCATAGCCGAAGACGGGTCGCTGTTCTACGCCATGAAGCAGGTCAAGGGACACGCGTGGGACAAGCTGCTGCCCCGGCAGAGCGAAGCCGAGAACCTGGACGTGTTCCTGCGCGTGTGCGACGCCGTGGCGTTCGCCCACGACAAGGGCGTCATCCATCGAGACCTGAAGCCTGAGAACATCATGATCGGCAGCTTCGGCGAAGCGCTGGTCATGGACTGGGGTCTCGCCTCCAGCGTGGCGCCGCCGGGCGCGCCCGCCAAGGCCGAACGGCTCAACGCCGCCTCGGGCCGCGCGGGCACGCCGGCCTACATGTCGCCGGAGATGGCGCGCTGCGACTTCGCGCGCATCGGCCCGGCGAGCGACATCTATCTCCTCGGCGGCATCCTCTACGAGATCGCCACCGGCCTGCGGCCGCATCACGGCGAGACGGTCCTCGCCTGTCTGGGCGCGGCCATGCGCAATGAAATCCAGCCGTCGCCCAGAACGGACGAACTGGTCCAGATCGCGCGCAAGGCCATGGCCACGGACCCCAAGGACCGCTATGCCTCGGTCCAGGACCTCCAGCGCGCCGTGCGCGACTACCAAGCCCACGCGCAGAGTCTGACCCTGGGCGCCGCGGCCCAGCGCCGCCTGGCCGCCATCGAATCCGCGCCCGCGGCCGAACGCTATCGCGAGTGCACGGAGATCATCGCCGGCTTCCAGCAGGCCATCGAGCTGTGGAGCCAGAACGCGGCGGCCATCCGCGGCCTTCGCGCCAGCCGCTCCGCCTTCATCGCCATGGCCCTGAGCCGGGGGGACCTGGCCCTTGCCCAGTCGCAGGTCCGCGCGTTGTCGGCCGAGGACACGCGCTTCGGCGCCGGCGCCGCCGGCGCGGCCGAAACCGCCCGCCTGAGCGAACAGGTGCAAGCGGCGATCGCGGCCCACGAGCGCAAAGAGCGCATCGCCCGAGCCAGCCGCTGGGCCGCCCTGGGCGCCGCGGCCACCGTGCTCATCGTCACCTTCTGCGCCTACCTCATCACCAGCCACCAGAGAGACCGCGCCGTGCGCGCGGAAGGCGTGGCCACCGCGGCGCTGGCCAAGTCCGAGCGCGCCAACTACCGCAACACGCTGGCCCTGGCGGAAAAGAACATCACCAACTCCTTGTACGCCGAGGCCGAAGCCGCTCTGTGGTCCGCGCCGCGCCAGCGCCGGGGGTGGGAATGGGGCGCGCTCATGATGCTGTGCCATCCCGACCTTCTGACGCTGGAAGGCCACAAGGGCATGGTCTACTCCTGCGCGTTCTCCCCGGACGGCAAGCGCATCGCAACGGCGAGCTGGGACCGGACCGCGCGCGTGTGGGACGCGGCCAGCGGCCGGCTTCTCACGACCTTTGCCGGCCACGCGGACGAGGTGAACTGCGTCCGCTTTTCGCCGGACGGCCGGACGGCTGTCTCGGCCAGCGACGACGGCACGGCGCGCATCTGGGACACGGGCGATGGCCGCGAAACGCGCCTGCTCAAGGCGGGCCAGGGCAAGACGCGCGCGGTGGCGTTCTCGCCCGATGGCGGCCGCGTGGCCACGGCGGGCGACGACTCCGTGGTCCGCCTGTGGGACGCGACGGACGGGCGCCTGCGGTTTTCTCTCAAAGGACACGAGGGACGTGTCCGCACGCTGGCGTTCTCGCCCGACGGACGTCTTCTTGCCTCGGCCGGCGACGACAAGGCTGTGCGTCTCTGGAGCGCGTCCGATGGCAAGCCGGCGGGCCTTCTGGGCGGCCACTACGAGCAGATCAACTCCATCGCGTTCTCGCCCGACAGCCGGTTGCTTGTGTCGGCCAGCAACGACCGCACCGCCCGGGTCTGGGACCTGGCCAAACCCGGCGCCCCCCGCGATGTCATCAACCACTCCCACGAGTTTTTGGCCGCCGCCTTCAGCCCCGACGGCGCGCGCCTGGCCCTGGGCGGCAAGGACAACTCCGCGCGCGTCTACGACGCGGCCAGCGGCAAGGAGCGGCTTGTGCTCACCGGCCACTCGGGCTGGGTCATGGCCCTGAGCTTCTGCCCCCGCGGCCGGCGCCTGGCCACGTCGAGCTGGGACAAGACCGCGCGCATCCACGACGCGCTGGACACCGGCGCGGTCTATCTTGCGGACGCGCCGCCCGACGGGAACGTCTACGCCGCCGCAGTCTCTCCGGACCTTGGCCGCGTCCTCGTAACCAGCGACGACGGCTCCGCGACGCTGTGGGACGCAGACCCGCGCCGCGCCGTCGCGGCTCTCAAGGGCCACACCGACAACATCGTCGCGGCGGCCTTCAGCCCCAACGGCGGCTGCGTCCTCACCGCCAGCCAGGATGGAAGCGCGCGTCTGTGGAGCGCCGCCGGCAAGCCGCTTGCCGCGCTGCGCGGCCACAAGGGCCCGGTCCTGGCCGTGGCCTTTTCGAACGACAGCCGCCTTGCCGCCACAGGCGGCGCGGACCAGACCGTACGCGTGTGGAACATCCCCGACGGCGGCCCTGTCGCAACCATCTCCTCCGCCGCGGCCGTCTACGCCCTCGCCTTTGGACACGACGGACTCCTTGCCTCCGGCGGCGAAGACCGCAAGGTCCGCCTCCTCAACGCCCGCTCCGGCGCTCTGGTCCGCACACTGGAAGGACACACGGAAGCGGTCACTTCCCTCGCCTTCAGCCCGGACGGCGCCCGCCTGCTATCCACGTCCACGGACAAGACGGCCCGCCTGTGGGAGACCGCGTCCGGCCGGGTATTGAACACCTTTGAGGGACACACGGAGTTCATCTACACCGGGGTCTTCTCTCCCGACGGACGCCGCGTCATCACAGGCGGCGACGACCGCACGGTCCGCGTCTGGGACGCCGAAGGCGGCAAGGAACTCCGCATCCTGGACGGCCACAGCGCGGAGGTGCGGCGCGTGGCGATTTCCGCTGACGGCCGCGTCATCGCCGCTGTGTCCGTAGACCGCAACGTCCGCGTCTGGCCGGCGTATGGCTTCGACATCACGCCCGAAGACCTGGAGCGCCAGCGCCGCGAACGCTATGACCTGTGGATGGCCCGCAACGCAGCCGGCGCCAATCCGGCGCAATGACAGGCCCATGCCGAGCCGCGGCGTAAGATGTGGCCGCGCTATGGGGACCAACAGCAAAGGGACGGAAGCGACAGTAAGTTCTGGAGAACGACGCACAGGAGGGGCAGAGCCGCGACCGCGCTGAGCGAGCAGGGGGACTGGGCGCTCCAAAACGGGCACTGCGCAGATGTCTCAGAAAGCGCTTGACACATGCCAAAAAGTGCTGTATATTTCAAACGATTAGGACACCTAATTGATTAGGATTAAAAAGTGTTCGACTTGCTGGACACCACGCACACTGGCATCGTTCCGCAGAGCGTTGGTCGCCACAACAGAATCTCCGCATTCATGCGCATACGCCAGGCAGGGAAGCTGTCCAGGGGTGGCCTGTCACGCCTGATGGGGCTATCGCTTCCTTCTATCTCAAGTATTATCAACGACTTACTGAGCGCCGGCCTGATTGTGGAGACGGACATGAGCCTGGCCCGCAGCGAACCGAGGTCGCTTTTGGCGATCAACCCGGAGTGGGGCTGTGTGGTCTGTGTGAGCATGACATCCAACCTAGCCGTCGGCGTGGTTGACCTGGCCGGCAACGTGCTGTCTCTTAATAGAGTAGCTGGCGATGGCATGACACATGGCCTCTATCGTGAGCGATTCGATGCCCTGCTTCTGGACGCGTTTCGCGCGGTGATGGATGAGAGCCACAAGAGGAAGGTACTGGGCGTTGGCGTTCTTTCGGGTGGCTACGTGGATGATACGGGAATCGTCCGGTACAACGGGAATCTCCCAAGAAGAGACGTGGACATGAAAGAGGTTCTCCATCCCCTGGCGCCGGCGCCTGTCTGCGTCGAGGAGGAGAACCGCCTGCTGCTGTTGAGCAAGATGTGGGGGCCGCAGTGGGAAGGCTGGCGCAACGCGGTGGCCTTGAATCCTGGCTGGCTGGGGTGCGGGGGCGGTCACGCGCTGGCGCTTAACGGGCGTCTCTACAGCGGCCGCCGGGGCATGGCTGGGATAGACGGCCAACACCTTCTCACCTCACCCGATGGTGACGAATGGATGCGTCTCTCCCAGGCCGTGCGCCGCCTCGGAAGCCCAGGCGAGTACCTCGAACGGATTCGCGCCAACGACCCTGCCGCCAGACAAGCGCTGGAAGCGGTTGTCGAGAACTACGCCCGGCGTCTGGCGCAGGTGGCCTCCTTCATCAGCCCGGATGTGGTCTTTGTCTATCACCCCTACAGCGATTGCGCGCCCGACTTCCTCGACCGTGTGCGTCAGAAGGTCTCGCGCTACGCCTCGCCCATGTGCATCGAAGGCATGGAGGTCAGGTTCGGCGGACGTCGTTCCGACGAGGAGAGGATCGCCGCGGCAGCGCTGCCGGTGCTCAGCCACTGTCTGACGACCATCTGATACCCGGCGCAGCGCTGCGGATCCGCCGCGACCCTGACAAGGAAAGGAGGATGAAGATGCCTCAAGACGCGAAGACGGCCCGCCGGTCGCTCCGGCGTGGATTCACGCTGATCGAGCTTCTCGTCGTCGTGGCCATCATCGCCATCCTGGCCGCGATGCTCTTGCCCGCCCTGGCCGCCGCGCGCGAAAAGGCACGCCGCAGTCTGTGCCTCAGCAACCTGAACCAGATGGGCAAGGCGTTTGCCAGCTACACCAGCGACTACAGCGACTACCTGCCGAGCTGGATCGGCATGGGCAACCGCAACTGGTGCTCCGGCTCCATCTCGTCCACAAACACCTGGGACGGTGTGCCCCTGTGCACGTGGGCGGGAACCGCCGATCCCAAAGTCCATGCCAATACCCCCGCCGAAGCGCGCTACCCCTTCCGCTATCTGATCGGCGGCGCGCTTTCGGTACGCGGTCAGACCACCCTCCTCAAAGCGGGTGTGCGCGAAGGCCCCCTCGTCCCCAACTACCGCGCCGTGGCCGTCAGCCACCAGTCCAACCTCGCATCCGGAACCCTCAGCCACGTCCCTCAGAACCACGGTATGTTGCTCTGGTCCGGCTACCTGGGCGACGCCAGAACCTTCTACTGCCCTAGCGCCGACGGCATGCCTTCCGGCTACGCGGGCAACGTGGCGCCCCACCGCGCCTCCCACTGGCAGGCCGCTGGCGGGTTCAGCTCAGAGACCATGCTCTACGGCGACTGGCAGAGAGCCAACCGCTACCGCGCGGACATGAACATCGTGCTGTCCCACTACTCCTATCGCAACGCCCCTCTCGTTCTCCAGAACCCCTGGTGCGCCACCTTGGAGGGCGACGGCTTTGGGAACAGAGTCAACTACAACCGCTACCTGGGCATGTGGGGCACGCGGCCCCGCGTCTATGCCCGCCACTACATGCCCCTTTTCCGCACCGTGCGCGAACTGGGCAGCCGCGCGCTCATGGCCGACACCTTCTCCAAAGGCAAAGGCCTGGACGCCAATGGCGTGGACTGGACCGGCAAGGTGACAACGCTCGAGGACAGCCGCCAGATCGCGGGCATGGGCGTCAAGGCCCATCGCAACGCCTACAACGTTCTCTATGGCGACATGCGCGTGACGACCTTCAGCGATCCCAAGGAGACGGTCGTGTGGCATCGTCACGGCCGCGGCACGATCGCCGTCGCGCCCGCGGAAAACGAAATTCACACCTTCGCCCGCAACTTCTGGTATGGGGGCGATTCGCCCTGGTCCGGCGCCTGGCGCTCGGTCGGCGGCGTCTATGACGGCGAGACCAGCGGCAACTGGGCCGGCAGCCCCCAAGCGGTCTGGCGCAACATGGACATCGCGGGGGGAACGGACGTCGTGGCGCCGTGACACAGTGGGCAAGAAAGGGTGCCTCATGAAACCGAACGCGCCTGTTTGCGGTCTGCTGGCCGCGTCCCTGCCGGCCTTGCTCCTGTCCGCCTCGATGGCCGGCCCTGTTCATGTCTCCCCCGCGGGCGACGACTCCGGCCCAGGAACGGCCCAGCGCCCCCTGGCCACGCTTCAGAAGGCCATTGACGCCGCGGCCGGACTGGACGGCGCCCAGGAGATTATCCTGGCCCCCGGCGTCTACCGCGGCGCCATCGTCCCCCCCCGCGAAAACCCGCCCCCCCTCGTCATCCGCGCCGCCAGGAAACCGAACGGCGAGTTCGAAGACGTGATTCTCGATGGTTCCGACCGCATCGCCGCCCCCCAGCCCTTGCCCAACGCCAAGCACACTTACAGGATTCCGTTCAAGCGCGTCCCGGCCTTCACCTACAGCGTTTGGGAAGAGGCCACCCGCGTCCGCTACAGAGTCGCCGCAAGCGCGGACGCCGTGGCCCAGGCGCCGGCCAGCTACTTCGTGGACTCCGATGCACTCCTCTTCCGCGTCTCCGGCGACAAACTTCCGTCCGCCTACCGCATCGGCGTGGCGCGGGACAACTACGGCCTGCTGATCAACCGCGCCAAGGTCACGGTCCAGGGCCTCCAGTTCCGCCACTACATGCTTCAGCGCAGCAGCGCCGGCGTGCGGACCAACGCCGCCCACACGATCATCGAAGACTGCCGTGTGTGGAACGCCCGGCGCGGCGTCACCATCGGCGCCGGACTCGAAGGCGTCCGCGTCTCGCGTCTGCGCGCCGACGACGTGGGCAACGGCGTGTTCACCTATGGCGTCAACGCCATCGTGGAAGACTGCGTGCTGCTGCGCGCGCGGGGCCGGTTCGAGGTTCCCGAATACAGCCAGGACCAGAGCGGCATCCAGGCCTACCACCCCTCGGCCGGCGCCGAGTGCCGCCGCAATCTGGTCGTGGGCTTCAACCTGGGCCTGTTCTTCAAGTGCCAGCCCAGCCGCTTCATCGCGGAAAGCAACACCGTCATCGGCGCCAGCGACGCCCAGTTCGGCATCGGCTGCACCCAATGGCACAAGGACTCCATCTTCCGGTGGAACGTGGTCGCCGGGTTCAACAACGCCGTGCTCTACGGCGAAGACGGCATTCCCCAGGGCGCGGTGGTGGACCAGAACCTCATCTGGCAGCCCGAAGGTGGCGACGGGCTGCTCAAGCGCATCGCCGGATGGGGCGCGGGAGCCAGCAACGTCAACGCTGACCCCATGTTTGTCAACGCGGAAGAATGGGACTTCCGCCTGTCGCCCAACAGCCCCGCGGCCAAGACCGGTCCCAATGGCGGCCCGGCCGGCGCGCTGGGTGTTGCCGACGGCAACCCCGGCCGCCTGCTGGCGCCCGTGGCCGGCGCCGTGCTGGAGGGCGATGTCCCCACCGAGGCCGCGGCCCAGCCCCAGCCCCGCATCGCGCCGGCCTTTGTCAAACGCGCCGGCCCGCCCCGCGTCTTGGCCGTCTGCCCCGCCAAGGGCCGCGACGACCCAGCCGGCGGCGCCGAATCCGCCCCCCTTAAGTCGCTCCAGTTCGCCCTCAACCACGCCAACCCCGGCGACCGCGTCCTGCTCCTGCCCGGCGTCCACTTCGGCCCCTGCTTCCTCAATCACGGCGGCACGAAGGAGGCGCCCATCGTCATCGAAGGCTCGCCCCAGGGCGGCGCCGTGATCGACGGCATGAAACTCCACGACGACGCCAATCTTGCCCTTGAGGACGCCCCGCATGTCATCATCCGCAACATCGAGATCCGCTGGTTCAAGGAGGCCGGGCTCTCCGTCAAGAAATCGCCGGATGTCCGCGTCGAACGCTGCGTCTTCTGGAACAACGACTGGTCCAGCGGACGCCGCATCGGCATCGGCATGGTGGTCATGGATTCGCCCCGCTTCGTCGTGGACCACTGCCTCCTCTACGCCATGAACGACGGCTTCTCCATCTGGCGCAGCCCCGGCTTCCGGATCACCCACGTCACCTGCGCCATGATGCTCCACCGCGCCGCCCGCCTCATTGACACCGTCGCCCACAGCGTCTTCATGAACAACAGCTTCACGTTTACGGGCAACGACCACCTCGCCATCCGCGCCACGCCCGAAGAGATGAAGACCTTCCAGTGCGACTACAACAATCTCGCCATGTACGTCCGCTCCATCGCCCCCAGCCGTCCCGCACCGGACGAAGACATCAAGCCAGACCCCTCCGATTTCTTCCGCACGCGCGAGTCCAAGGCCGTGATGAGCCTCAACGGCGAACGCTATTACTCCTTGCGCGAATGGCGCGAGAAGACCGGCAAAGACATGAACTCCATCTACAAACACCCCAGATACGCCGACCCGCAGAACCGCGACTTCCGCCTTTTGCCCGACAGCCCCAACATCGGCGCAGGCAAAGACGGGGCCACGCTCGGCGCGCTGGGCGTCAAAGAACCCTGAAGGAACCCCTCCGCGAGTTGAGCCGGCGCCGAGGCCTCACATAGGCTCAATGAGCGGGCGCCGGGATCAGCCGCTCAGGCCGAACAGCTTGATGGCGTTTTCGCGGGCGATCTTGCGAAACACGGTTTCGGAGATTTTGCCCTCGGCGCGCCATTGCAGCAGAAGCGCCTTGGTGTGGAACGGCATATCCTTGAAGCAGATGTCGGTGCCGAAGAGCATCCGGTCCTGGAACTCGGTGAGGAACTTGGGGCCGTAGCCGGGGTCGCGCGCGAGGGCCGCGGTGGCGTCCGAGAGCTCGCCGTAGAGGTTGGGGTAGCGGCGCAGCAGCTTGGGCGCCACGCCTTCCTCCTTGATCGGGCCGGATTGGGGCCAGGAGGGGGCTTGCTGGCCGTCGGGCCGGAAGGGCGGCTTGCGCTGGCCCGGCGTGTCCAAGCGGCCGATCTCGGCCCAGAAAAGAGGGCCGTGAGCGAGCATGATGAGCTTGGGGAATCGCTGGAGCGTATGTTCGAGCTGGGGCAGGCCGGGGTCGTCGTAGAGGCCGAAGTCGCCGCCTACGGTGTCGGAGCCGTCGCAGGTCACGGGCAGACCCACAGCCTCGGCGTGCTTGAAGAGGTTCTGGACCCTGGGGTCCATCATGGGCATGTTGGGCATGATCTCGCCCACGCCCTTGCAGCCCTTGTCGCGGTAGTAGCGGAGCAGGCGGTCCAGGGGCGCGTCGGCGGAGTTGGTCAAAGCGCGGGGGTCGATGTTGCAGAAGGGGATGAGCCGGCCGGGGTACTGCTCGGCCATGTCCAGGATGTCCTCGTTGGCCTGCGGCAGGTAGATCTCGGGGCTGACGATGGGGAGCACGGCGCCTTTCTCGATGCCCTCGGCGTCGTAGCGCGCCACGAGTTCCTCCGCGCTGCAGAACTGGACGACAAACGGGACCGGACGCCGATAGGCATGGGCGTGAATGTCAATGAACATGCCGAGTCTCCTTGATCTTCGTCCCCCAACGCAGGCCCGATGGTAATCTTCTCCGAGCTCAACGGTCAATGCGCGCATTGCTTTCCGCCAGAGCGTGAGATACGTTATTTCTTTTCGCAATCCCGCGGCGCCGCGCGGCGGCGGCCGCTCGCCAAGGAGGTGTGGAGATGGAGTGGAAAGCGCGCTGGATTTGGCTGGGCGATGACCTGGAGTCGGCCCAGAGCGCCATCGTGGCTCGCCGCGTCGTCAGCCTCAAGACCGCGCCCAAGCGCGCCGAGCTGCGCGTGTCGGCCAGCCACATCTACCGCCTCTACGTCAACGGCGCGCTTGTGGGCCGGGGACCGGACCGCGCGGACCCGCGGTTCCCCTACTTTGACACGTGGGACGTGGCGCCGTTGCTCAAGGCCGGCGCCAACGTCGTGGTCATTCTGGCCTGGCGCTGCAACGTAGCGGCCACGGAGCGGATGTGGTGCCTGTACAACGGGCCCGCGGGGCTGCTGGCTCAGGTGGAGGCGGACGGCCGCGTGGTGGCGGCGACAGGCGCGGACTGGAAGGTCCGGCGCGCGCCGGGGTGGGACGCATGCAAGGAGCGCATCTCGCGGTTCACGGCGCTGAAGCATTCGGTGGACCTCACGGCGGCCGGCGAGATGGACGCGTTCATGACGCCGGGCTACAACGACGCCGCATGGAGCGCGGCCACGGCCTTTCCCTTTGCGCCCAAGGGTCCCCTGCCTCAGCCGATCGCCCGAGAGATCCCCTTTCTGATCCCCACGCCCCACCTGCCGCGGCACATCGGCTTTGTCCACTCCCTGCACCCCAACGCGGTCAACACCCGCGCGCTGCTGGGCATAGAGCCCAGCCAGCCCACGATCATCCAGCCCGGCGCGGACGCGGGTTGGGTGGTCTTCGACTTTGGCCGTCCCATGGGCGGCTTTCCGGATATCGCGCTGGAACCCCAGGGCGCGGGCTGCGTTGACGTGTACTATGGCGAGGGCGCGTGCTGGGTGATGGCGGACAAGCTCCGCTTCACCGCGGCCGGGACCGTGGCGTTCCAGCCGCTGGACTGGCGCGGCGCGCGGTTCATGGCGCTCCATTTTCACGACATGCAAGCGGCCGTGGCGCTGCGGTCGGCGCGGTTCATCGAAATGGTGTACCCATTCAAGGAGCGCGGCGACTTCCGCTGCGCGGACGAGGCCATCACCGCCGCCTGGCGCGTGAGCCGCCAGACCGCGTGGGCCTGCGTCAAAGACCACCCCATGGACTGCCTCAACCGCGAACAGGCGCTGTGGATCGCGGACTTGAACATCCATGCCCGCTCCATCGCGTCGTGCTTCGGCGACTTGCAGCCCGTGGTCAAGGCCCTGCGCCAGGCTTTTCGAGTGATGCACGACGACGGGGTCGTGCCCGTGCCGGGTCCGGTGGGATTGGGTTACAAGCGCACGGCCGAGAGCCTGCCGTGGTCCGAGCAGCCCCTGACGCTGGCGATGACACTGCGCGACCTTTATTGGCAGACCGGCGACAAGGCCGAACTGGCGGACGCGCTGCCCAAGCTCGAAAAGGTGATGGCGCACTTCGCCCGTTACCAGGACGCGCGCGGCCTGTTGCGCACGGACCCGCCGGGCTTGCCGGCGCTGATGTGCTTTGGCGGGTGGAACCCAATGCTGAAGCAGGGCACGCCCGCGGGCCTCAACTTCGAGTACGCGCTGTCGCTGCGAGCCGCGGCGGACGTGGCCGCCGCGGCCGGGCGCAAGGACTTGGCCAAGGCGTGGGCCGGGCGTTCGCAGGCGGTCCGCCAGGCCGCGCGCGAGACGTTCTGGAACTCGGAACGGTTCGTGTGCATTGACGGCGAGCGCGACGGACAGCGGGTGGAGACCGTGAGCCTGCCGGCGAACGCATGGGCCGCGCTGTGCGGCGCGGTTCTGCCGGCGGAAGCCGGGTCGTGGGCCGAGGCCATGCGCGCGGCGCCGGACGTCATGCGGCCGGTCTCGCCCTTTGACGCCAGCCTGCTGCTCGAAGCGTTTGCGTCGCTGAACCTGGAGTTGCACGTGCGGTGGCTGCTGGATCTGTACTTCGGCTCCATCGTGCGCGCCAACCAGCCCACCATGCCGGAGTTCTGGTCCGCCGAGGATGCCACGAGCGCGACGCTGCGCGAGGACTGGTCGCGCTGCCACCCCTATGGCTCCGGGCCGGCGTGGCTGCTGCCAAGCTACGTGCTGGGCGTGAGGCCGGCGGCGCCGGGCTGGCGCAAGGCGCTCATCCAGCCCGCGGCCATCGGCCTGGCCAGCGCGTCGGGCCGCGTGCCCACTCCGCGCGGGGATATCGCGATCTCGTGGGAGAAGACGCCGCAGCGATGGACCCTTGAGGCCGACCTGCCCAAGGGCGTCAAGGCGGAGGTGCGCTTGGGCCGGCTGCACTGGGGCGCGGAGCACATGATCGTGGACGGAACCGAGACATGGCGCGGCGAGCGTTGGGACGACTGGAAGCCGCAGATCTTCCGCCAGACGCGGCCGGACGCGCGGGTCGTGTCGGCGAGCCTGGACGCGCCAGGGCGACACACGGTGGTGTTGGAGACGACGTGATATCCAATGAGCACAGAGGAAAGGCAACGTCATGTCTCTTCGCATCGGCCGCGACGTGCTGAACCTGCGCAAGGCGCCGCGCCTTGGGCACACGGAGTACTGCAGCAACTGGGCGTTGATCGAGAAGGTGTCGGGGCTGCCCAAGGACGATCCGCGCGCCATGCCGGTCTTCCGGGAGAGGTTTGAGTTCGACTTCGGCTGGCTCACGAGCCACGGTCCCGTGTCCTGGGCGGAACGAGGCCGCGTGACGGACATGGGGCACGCGGAATGGCTGGCGGACGGCAGCGACCGCCGCGACACGATTCATTGCCCTTTCGCGTCCGTCGAGGACGTCTACGCTTTTGACGCCGTCAAGGAGTACGGCCTTCCGGACTTCGCCGGGCTGGTTGACTACTACCAGGAGACGTGGAGGACGAACCAGAAACTGTTTTCCGAAACCGTGATGCCAGGCGGGTACTACCGGACCATCGTCTCGGGCGCCATCGCCGCATTCGGCTGGGACATGCTGCTGGAGGCGGCGGCGGACGCGGATCGCTTCGACAGGGTTCTGGACAGCATCTTCCGCTTGAGCCTGCATCACTACAAGGCTTGGGCCAAGACGGACATCGAGTTCTTTATCAGTCACGACGACATGGTGTGGAGCCAGGGGGCGTTCATGAGTCCGCGATTCTACCGGCGGTCCATCTTCCCCCGCTATCGTGAGCTATGGCGCGTGCTGAAGGACGCGGGCAAGCGGGTGCTGTTCTGCTCGGACGCGAACTGGTCGGAGTTTGTGGACGATATCGCGGCCGCGGGGGCGGATGGGTTCATCTTTGAGCCTATGACCGCGCTGGAGCCCGTGGTTCAGAAGTACGGCCAGACGCACGTGATCATCAGCAGCAAAGTGGATTGCCGCACGCTGACCTTTGGAACCAAGGAAGGAATCCGCGCGGAGGTGGACGCGACGCTGGCCCTGGCCAAGCCGTGCCCTGGGTTTGTGTTCGCCGTGGGGAACCATATCCCGAGCAACGTGCCGGTGGAAAACGCGCTGTTTATGTTTGACTATTTGAGGGAGAGATGGGGGCGTTGAGAGGCGGGCCTGGAGTAGCGAACGGGGGACTTTGTTGACCTTGTTGACTTTGCTGACATCAGAAGGGATTTGATATGAAGGTTGAGCAGATTGCTGGCGCGGCGCCGGGGTTTGTGTGGGTTTCGCCGGCGGAGCAGCCCTTGCGGCTGAGCGGCTTTGCGTGGTTTGCGCAAGACCGTGTGTACCGGCGCATGCCGGTGAATCCGCCGGCGCCGCTGCCGGCGTCGGTGGACGCTCTGGCCAACAGCACGGCGGGCGGGCAGATTCAGTTCCAGACCGATTCGCCGCGTCTGGCGGTGCGGGTGGAGCTGTTGAATCCGCACACCATGGACCACATGCCCGCCACGGGGCAGTGCGGGTTCGACTGTTACCTTGGCGCGCCCAAGGCGCAGCGGTTCTGCGGGGTGACGCGCTTCCCGCGCGGGGACGTGAAGTACGAGCACACGTTCTTCGCGTTTCCGGATTCGGTGATGCGCAACGTGACGCTGAACTTTCCGCTGTACCAGGGGGTGAAGCAGGTTCACGTGGGATTTGCGCCGGGGTCGGAGGTGATCGCTCCGCCGGCGTATGACGACGCGCGGCCCATCGTGGTGTATGGCACGTCCATTACGCAGGGCGGGTGCGCGAGCCGGCCGGGCATGGCGTACACGAACATCCTGAGCCGCAAACTCAACCGGCCGTTCATCAACCTGGGGTTCAGCGGCAGCGGACGTGGCGAGCGGGAGGTGGCGCAATGTCTTGGGCTGATCCCCGATCCCGCGCTGTATGTGCTGGACTACGAGGCGAACGCTTGGGGCGAGCCGCCGATTGACAAGACGCTGCGGCCGTTCATCGCGGTCCTGCGTGAGGCGCGGCCGTCAACGCCGATCCTGGTGGTGTCCAAGGTGCGCTATGCGCGGGAGGCCCATTACCCGGATCAGCTTGCCACGCGCTTGCAGAAGATGGCGTTCCAGAAGGAGACGGTGGAAAGCCTGGCGGCCGCGGGGGACGGGAACATTCACTTCTTCGACGGGTCCACACTGTACGGCGACGACTTTGACGAAGTCGCCGTGGACGGCGCCCACCCCACGGACCTGGGGTTCTGGCTGATGGCGAAGGGGCTGGCGCCGGTGATCCGCCGCATCCTGTCGGCGTGACACGAACGCCCTGCAAGCGAAACCGGCCGGGGAGGCGCATCCCCGGCCGGTTGTTTCACTTGCTGCGCCAGGCCGTCAGTCCACGTTGACGTCTTCGCCGCCGGCCATGTCGAACTCGTGCCAGATGATGCGGGAGTCGTTCATGGCGTAGACGTGCTTGAAGTTTATGCCTGAGCCGAAGCGGGAGCCGTAGAAGCGGTTGGCGCCCAAGAGTGACACGGTGAACCCGCCTGTGCCGTTGGTGTCGTCATAGCCCTGCTTATGCCAAATGATGCGCTCCTGGGGGTCGCCAAAGAGGCGGACGGCGCCATCGCCGTAGAGCACGTTGTAGGCGTTGCGGTGGGCTTTGATGCCCATGCCGGCGAGGCGCTGGGTGTTGGCGATGCCGCCGGTCTGCGTGTCGGGTGCGGGGTTGCCGAGGGCATCCTTGGAGCAGCCTTTGCTGAAGGTGTCTACCACCAGACAACGGCCGCCCAGTTCGCGCTGGGTGCGGAAGTAGGGCTGTCCAATGCGCGCATAGACTTTGGGCTTCGTGCCCGGCAGCGTGGTGCGCGGGGTGTTGTCCAGATAGTAGCACCATGGAGCGTGCATGGCCAGGGGAATGCCGCGGTAGGCGTACGAACCCTGGGCCATGGTCATGGTGCAGGAGGCGTTCCAGTAGAAACGGAAGTCGTTCCAGTTGCCCCTTTGCAGGGCTTCGCCGTCGCGGCCGCCAACGGTCTGCCAATCGGCAAGCGAAATAGCGGGGCGTTTGTGGACGGTGATGTCCTCGGGCATGCCTGTGGCGCTGGGGCAATAGAGGACGCCGACATCGGCGACATAGCCGCCCGTGAGCAGGATGCCCATGCCGACCGGGGCGTTGTTGAGCTTGCCGGCGCCTACATTGCGGTCGTCCGGGTAGGCCGGCCTCATTCCAAACGCGAACGTGCGGTAGAGACTGATATAGTCATAGTCAAGCCGGAGCGGCTGTTCGCCCGTCTTGCCGGAGAAATAGCGGTAGGAACCGCGAGGCGGATAGCGCGTGTGCTCGGTGGGCACGCTCTTGTTGAGATTGTGACATGTGATCAGCATGTCGATCTCTTCGTCGTAGGTATTGATCGAGAACGGGTTGGTGGGGTTGGTGGAGCTCGGCATGATGTTGGGCTCCATCACGCAGCGCATGATG
>CAYYEE010000042.1:0-3895 GCA_964470775.1 uncultured Planctomycetota bacterium
GGAGGCGTGTCCGCCGCGCGTGCGGCTGCGCGGCTGGTGGTTTGGTGAGGACGAACGAGTTATGCCGCAGCTTGCGTGTCCGCGTTGTGGGAAAGTGTTCACCTATGAGAAGGTGGCCGACACGCCGTGCTTCCCGTTCTGCTCGCGGCGGTGCAAGTTGATTGACCTTGGGGAATGGCTGGACGAGGAGCACCGGATTTCGTCGCCGCTGCCGGCGGCTGAGGCTGAGGGGCAAGGGGAGGATGGGGGAGAAGACGAGGCATAGCGGGAGGCGGACCATCGCGCGGCGGACCTCTCCAAGGCGCGGCCAAGAGACGCTGCCCGCCGCGCTCGCCTGCCATGCCATCAACGGGACTCCTGGAGACCTATGCGCAAGACCTATGCGCGGGTTGAGGCAGGCCGGCGTCTGCGGCAGTGGGGTCCGCGGGGACTTCTGGAGTCTATCAAAAGGGGATGCTGAAGAAGCGCGTGAAGGTGTGCGCCAGCAAGGACCCTTCGCGATTCTTTGAGGAAGAGTTTCGGGTTGACAGCGGGGCGCTCTGCTCCTTTGTTCCTGAAGACGCGCTGGAACGGATCGGCGCGCAGCCGGCGGCGACGAGGACGCTTGCCATGGCGGACGGCAGGCAGGAGACGCGGTTGCTGGACTTCCAGATCGGGGGACCGCGGGGGGCTATTCCCTGGCCGGTGGTGTTCGCGCCCCAAGGGCCGCTCTGCCTGCTGGGCGCTATGGCGCTGGAGAACTTCGGCGTGGAGGCCGACCCTCTGAACAAGCGGCTCAAGCCCATCCTGGCGGTCATCGGGGGGATCGTCGGGTGGGCGTGAGGATCGGTCTGTGGATGCCGGGGTGTGGAGGGGATGGGGCCACAGGATGAATGAGCGGTTGCCCCCCTGCCGCCACCGCGGGGGCCGCTGGCTTTGGGGCCAGCGGCCGGCCGCGGTCTTCCCGGCGGTTACTTCAGGATGGCTTTGAGGTCCTCTGCGGGGGTGGTGATGGGCATGATGTTGAACTTGTCGACAAGGACTTTGAGGACGGCGGGGGTGACGAAGGCGGGGAGGCTGGGGCCGATGCGGATGTTCTTGACGCCGAGGTGGAGAAGCGTCAGGAGAATGGCGACGGCCTTCTGTTCATACCAGCTCAAGATGAGAGACAGAGGCAGGTCGTTGACGCCGCACTTGAAAGCGTCGGCCAGGGCGAGGGCGATCTTGACGGCGGAGTAGGCGTCGTTGCACTGGCCGACGTCGAGGAGGCGCGGGATGCCGCCGATGTCGCCGAATTCGAGTTTGTTGAAGCGGTACTTGCCGCAGGCGAGGGTGAGGATGACGCAGTCTTTGGGCACGGCCTGGGCAAGCTCGGTGTAGTAGTTGCGGCCGGACTTGGCGCCGTCGCAGCCGCCGATGAGGAAGAAGTGTTTGACCGCGCCGCTCTTGACGGCGTCGATGACCGCGCCGGCGACGCCCATGACGGCGTTGCGGCCAAAGCCGACGGTGATGGTCTTGGCGGGTTCGTCGGCGGGGAAGCCGGGGGCGGCGAGGGCGGCCTGGATGACGGGGGCGAAGTTGCGGTCGCTGATGTGGGTGACGCCGGGCCAGGCGACGAGGCCGCTGGTGAAGATGCGGCGGGAGTAGCTTTCGCGGGGCTTCTGGATGCAGTTGGTGGTCATGAGCACGGCGCCGGGGAAGGCGTCGAACTCGGCTTGCTGGTCCTGCCACGCGCCGCCGTAGTTGCCGACAAGGTGCTTGCAGGCTTTGAGCTTGGGGTAGGCGTGGGCGGGGAGCATTTCGCCGTGGGTGTAGATGTTGACGCCTTTGCCCTGGGTCTGCTTGAGGAGCTCTTCGAGGTCCTTGAGGTCGTGGCCGCTGACGACGATGGCTTTGCCTTTGACGGGGGTGACGCGGACGGGGGTGGGCTGGGGGTGGCCGTAGGCGCCGGTGTTGGCGGCGTCGAGGAGCTCCATGACCTTGAGGTTGAGCTCGCCGGTCTTGAGGGCCCAGCCGAGCATGTCGAGAGGGGCGCCTTTTTCCTGGGCGACGAAGTCGAGGATTTCGTGGAAGAGGGCGTAGGCTTGGGCGCTTTCCTGGCCGAGAATTTGGGCGTGGTCGGCGTAGGCGGCGGCGCCTTTGAGTCCGTAGACGATGAGCTCGATGAGGCCGGCGAGGTCGGGCCCGAGGCGCTGCTGGCGGTCTTCGATGGAGACTTTGACGCCTTGGGCGACGAGTCCGGCGAGGTCGGCGGCGGGCTTCCACTGGGCGGGGCCGGGGACGGGTTCGGGGGTTTTGCCTTGTCTGCGGCAGGCGTCTTCATAGAGGGCTTTGGCTTTGTCGCGGGTCGTGGCGGCTTTGGCCAGCAGAGCCTGCAGGCGCGCGGGGTCGAAGTCGACGTTGGTCACGGTGGAGAAGAGGGCTTCGAGCGTGAAGACGTCAATGTCGCGGCTGGCGGCGCCAAGCTGGCGGGCGCGGTGGGCGTATTGGGAAATGCCTTTGGAGGCGTGGACCAGGAGGTCCTGGAGCGCGGCGACTTCGGGGCTTTTGCCGCAGACGCCGGCCTTGGCGCAGCCTGTGCCCTTTGCGGTTTGTTCGCACTGGTAGCAGAACATCTCTTTCCTCCTCTTCGCTGAATCTGGGGACAAGTCTCGCTCCGGCGTCTGGCCGGCCTGCGGAGGTGTCCCCCCTCTTGGTGCGCGTCTCCTGTTCCATTCCGGCGACACGTTGCGGTCCGGCTGTTGGCCGGCTTGCGCAACATGTCCCGGGCTGTCCGGTTCCATATCAGGCGCCGGGGCAGCCTGCGCCTGCGCACGCGGCGGGGCTGTCGCCGGGGGCGTGGATTTCGGCGTCCACGACGCCGCCTTCGACGCCGACGGTGAGGACCTTGACGGGAAGGTCGCTGGCGGCGCGGCGCCGGGCTTCGAGAACCATCTTGACGAGTCCGCCGCAACACGGGACCTCCATGCGCGCCACGGTGACGCTGCGAGGCTGGGCGCGGCGGAACAGGTCAGTGAGCTTTTCGACATAGCCGGTCCAATCGTCGAGTTTGGGGCAGGCGATGATGAGGCTGTGGCCGGGGAGAAGCCGCTGGTGGAAGTCGCCGAGGGCACAGGCCACGCAGTCGGCGGCGATGAGGACGTCGGCGCAGCGATAGGCAGGCGAGGCGGGGCTGATGAGCTTGAGCTGGACGGGCCAGTGGGTGAGGGCGGAGGCGGAGGCGCGTTCCGGGGAGGCGTTGCGATCGGGCCGAGGGACGGCTTGCGCCCCATGTCCCGGAGCGCCGGTTTTCCGCGCGAAGAGGCGGGCGGCCTGGCCGGGGCAGGCGTGGGCTTGGGCGGCGGGGTGGCCGGCCTGGGCCATGGCGGCGGCTTCGTCGAAGCCGGGGGCTTCGCGCTTTTCGATGGTGAGAGCGCCGGTGGGGCAATGACCCAGGCAGGCGCCGAGGCCGTCGCAGTAGGTTTCGCTGGTGAGCTTGGCCTTGCCGTTGACGAGTTTGAGGGCGCCTTCGACGCAGGCGGTGACGCATTGGCCGCAGCCGTTGCACTTGGATTCGTCGATGTGGATGATGTCGCGGATAGCCATGTCCGTCTCCTTTCCTTGTCCTTCATGGGCAAGTATACTGCGCTTGCAAGAGGGGGTCTTTGACTTAGGTCAAATTCGGAGTTTTTTGTGTGAGGGGGGAAAGCGGAGACGCGGAGGGCGATAGGGCCAAGGCGGACGACAACGGCGCGGGAACCACGAAGGACACGAAGGACACGAAGAACGGCGGGAAGGGGGAGCGGCAAACGGCGGATGGCGCGGAGAACGCGGGGAGGAGACGGAAACGACGCGAGGACCGCGAAGGGCACGAAGAACGGCGGGATGGGGGAACGGCGGATCACGCGGAGAATGCGGGAAGGAGACGTAAACGACG
>CAYYEE010000042.1:3995-16332 GCA_964470775.1 uncultured Planctomycetota bacterium
CGAAGACCACGAAGGACACGAAGAACACGAAGAACGGCGGGATGGGGGAACGGCGGATCGCGCGGAGAACGCGGGGAGGAGACGGAAACGACGCGAAGACCACGAAGGACACGAAGAACACGAAGAACGGCGGGATGGGGGAACGGCGAACGGCGGAAAACGCGGGGAGCGTTGAACGACGGGCGAACAGGGACGACGAACGGATGAGGGCCAGACGCTGGCGCCGCGACGCGGGTTGCGCGGTGACGCGGGGACGGATGGATGGAGCGGGCCATGAAAAGTCTGCGGGTGAGCCTGGATGAGAAGGTGAAGGCGCTGGGGGCGTGCCCGATTTTCTCGGGGTTGGCGGGGACGGACCTGCGGCGGCTGGCGGGCGTGGTGTCGCTGCGGGTGTTTGAGGCCGGGGAGTTGCTGTTTACGCAGGGGGCGGCGGCGGAGGGGTTTTACGCGCTGGTGAGCGGCGGGGCCAGGGTGTTCCGCTTTGGCCAGGACGGCCGGGAACAGGCGCTGCATCTGTTCGGGCCGGGGGAGTTGTGCGGGGAGGTTCCGGTGTTCCACGGGGGCAAGTATCCGGCGTCGGCGGCGGCGCAGGGCGAAACGCAGGCGTTCTACGTGCCAGGAAAGGCGTTTCTCGATTTGGCGTTTGAGCGGCCGGGGATGCTGTTGGAGATGCTGGCGGAGTTGTCGTCGCGGCTGAGGCGGTTCGTGGGCTTGATTGACGATCTTTCGCTGAAGGAAGCGCCGGCGCGGCTGGCAAAGGCGCTGCTGGATATGCGCGTTCAACAGGGCCGCGACGATGTGCGGCTGGAGATGGCGAAGGGGGCGCTGGCGTCGCGGCTGGGGGTGAACGCGGCGACGCTGAGCCGGACGTTTCGCAAGATGGAGGACCGCGGGGTGATCGCGGTGAAGGGCAGGACGATCCGCGTGCTGGACGCGGCGGGGCTGGGGGCGCTGGCCGCGGGGGAGAAGTTGTGAGGGGCGCTGGCGCGCGAGGTCAGTGGGCGAGCGCAGGGGCGGCGCGACTCCGCTGAGCCGCGGGTCCGCGCGCCACACCGCGTGGCCGCCATGCGGAACGTTGCGGCCGTCGCGGCGCGCATAAGCGCCAAAGCCGCGTTCACGAATGGGCATCACAAGGTCCTTGTCGAAGCGTCACCCTTGACGAACCCGGCCAATAGTGCTAATTTTGTAGATAATACAGGCCGGATACGGGACGGCTCGCGCTGTGGCGCGCCCTGGCGCTTTCCCATCCCGTGGCTGTCTCCGCAAGGAGCCTGTCTCACTGTGATCGAACCCACGCTGGAAGAAGCTCTCGACCTCATAGACGCCGGAGACTTCGAGGGGGCATTGACCAAACTCAGGGCCATCGACCCTGGGCAACTGGACCAGGAGGATCGCGTGGAGTACGCGCGGTCCGTGGCGCAGTGCCTCAGCCAGACCGGCCAGTTTGAGGAAGCCGAAAAGACGCTGCAGCAAGCCCTCAAGACCCTGCCCGGTGACGTCACGCTCCTTTGTGAGCTGGGCATCGTCCTCAGCGAATCAGGCCGCGAAGAGCAGGCCCGCCGCCACTTTGAGCACCTGCTGACTTTGGCCCCCAATGACCCGTCGGTGGCCTATAACTACGGCGCTGTGCTGGAAAAGCTGCACCAACTGGAAGACGCCGCCACCCAATACCGCGTCGCGCTGAAGCTGGACGAATCGTTTGACTGGGCATGGCTGCGCCTGGCCGAATGCCTCGCGTCGCTGGACAAGGACGAAGAATCGGTGCGCGCCTATGGCGAGTATTTGAGCCGCCGCCCCGACGATGGCGACGCGTGGATCGGCTTGGCCACCCTGCATCGCGACGCAGGCCGGTATGACGAAGCGGCGCGCAGCTTTGAGCGGGCGGAAGCGACGGAGGCGGACCGCGAGGCGCTATACTACGAGTGGATCGTGTCGGATCTGCGGCGCTCGGACACAGCCGCCGCGTCGGAGCGCCTCAAAAGCCTGATCAAGGCCAATCCCCGGGGCTCACGCCGGTTCTTCGCGGAGGCGTTTATCGCCCAGGCTCAAGGGGACTTGGAGATGGTGCGCCTGCGCGCTTGGCAGGGCGCGGGCCGCTCGCTGAACGAGGACTGGGACAGCGCGCTCGACGGTTTCGCCGACGCAATGCGCATCTTTGAGGAAAACCATTGGCCCAAAGACGCAGTCCGGCTGTTCGATCAGGCCGTGCAGTCCGACATCCTGGAAGAGGATTTGCTGCGCTCGTACAACGCTATCCTCAACCCTTTGCAGAAAAAGGGCATCTGGGTCGCCATGACGCTTTCGGCCCGGCCGGCGACCGACCCGGAGTGCCGCTCGCGTTACACGCGCGCGTTTGAGGTGGAAGCGCCCAACATCCGTGCCGCCAAGCTCATGGCCTTGCGCCTGGAAAAGCGCCTCGGCGGACGGGCGGTCCGGGTGGAAAAGACCGGCCAGACCTCGGAGATCACCGACTACCACCCGGGTGTCGTGTGGGCCGACGACCCGCGCTGGGACGGTTCCCAAGGTCCCGCGCCATTCTGAGCCAGGGCTGGCGCGGAGACGATGGACCGAGTTGCTGTGGCTCCTCACCACGACCCGGCCCATAATGCCCCGAAACGCTCCCCGCTTATGCGCTCTCGGCGCCTCCTGCCGTCCATTTCGGAGGACGGTTTTCCAGACATGGCGCCTTCTCTTCCTACATGTTTTGGAGGGCCTTGTCGCACTGCGCGAGGCCCCGGCCGACCCCTGTTCCCCTATCCGCCCGCTAAACATCGGGTTGCGGGTAAGGGCTGTTCTGGCCGCTTCGCGCCGCCAATTCGGCACGCCAGTTGCTCTACAAAATGGGGAAGGGTCGAATGGCAGCCGATGCAATGCAGAAGACGAGAGCCGCAAACGCTTCCGGCGCGCCCGGGAGCCCGCAGGATGGGGGTGACTCCCATGTCATGGATAGACGTCGAAACCTACTTCCGCGACTTGATCCGCCAAGGCAAGGATGGACCCAAGTCATTTGTCGAACGCGAGTTAGACTCCATGCGTTTTGCCTCCATGTGTATCGCCCTGGGCCTTGATCCCGTGGTCGGCAAGACCCGCATCCTCAACGCCATCCGCCAAGGCGCGACAGAATGCCGGGTTTGCAGCAACTGACAGGGCGGACAGAGTGACGCGCTTGGCGCAGCCAAGCTACAGCGCGTGGAGCCATCTGTTCCGCGCGCCGACCCCCACGCTTCCAAACCTCTTGCCGCCATGCCCGCAGATGCGGTCACTGGCGGCCTTTTCTTTGACTGAGGATCTAACCCTCAGGGCCCCCCTCCCCCCTCGGCGGCCGCTCGCAACGCACACTCCCAACGGCGCTGTTCTTCCGCGTTCTCGGGCATAGGCCGAAAGCCCGCGGCTGCAAACAGGCGGATCGCCTGGACGCGGTCGTCCGCGGTGTCGAGTTCCACGCTCTGGCGGCCCTCGGCAGCCATGAAAAACACGGCCCGCGCCAGCAGCGCCGCGCCCAAGCCCATGCGCCTCCATCGCGGCCTTACGGCCAGCGCGCCCAGATAGCCTGTCGTCTCCGGCAGATAGGCGTGCCGCCACCGCAGAGCCCCGCCCACGGGTTCCTGCCCTTGGAACACCACCTCCCCCGCCACCTCGGTCACGCCTTCCATGACCCAAGGCGCCGCCTCCGGCGCGCCCGGCCCAAAGACCTCCTCCGCCACCCGCCGCCACGCCGCGCACGCCGGACCCCTGCAGTCGCGACCCTCGAAGCCGGCCGGCAGGTTCACCCACGCCGCGCTGGCCAGGCTCGCCAGCCTCATCCCCAGGCGCCGCCCGCGTTCCCTCATCCCCTCCTCCCCCATGCGTGACCTCGCCCGACCGCGTCCGTTCTCAAGACACGTTGCGATCCCGCCGTTCGCGGGCTGAAGCGCCATGTCCCTGCCGCAGAGTCTCTACTGCGCCGGCTTGGGCGCGTGGACCTTGCCCAGCTGCGCCAGAATGTCATCGGCCGCGTCCGCCGCCTCCGCGCTGATCTCCGGCGTTCGGTCGCGCATGATGATCTCCAGACGCTTCATGGCCTCTTCCTGGTCCAGCCAGCCGCACACCTGCAGCGCCTTCACCACGTCCGGCCTGAACATGTTGTTGTACGCGCCGTCGCGGCTCGAAATCACCTTGACGGACGACTCGTGACTGGCCAGCCCCAGAGCGCGGATATGCGCGCGCAGAATCGCCGCGCCGTCCGCGTCGGGCCCTTCAAACGTCCGGCCCTGCCGGTCCACCTGCTTTGCCCGCTCAATCGCGGGCAGGATCTTTCTCTCCAGCAGCAGCCGCAACTGCCTCACCGCCTCCGGCCCGCCCAGACGGCCGATGGCCAGGAGCGTCTCGCACCGGTCATTCACGGCCGGGGCCAGTTCCTTGGCCGGTTGTGTCGCCGGCGCCGCCGCGGGCGCGCTGGCCCCGGCCGGCCGGCCCGCCTCCGCCGAAGCGGCAGGCGCCGGGGAGCGCCGTTTAGCCTCAGGGTACCACTCGGCCAGTTTCTCGATGCGCGGCTTCTCGCCCGTGGCCGCCGCCGCCTGGGCCGCAAAGGCCAAAACGCCCTCCGCCCCGCGGGCCGGCTCCAGCAGCGCCAAGGCCGGTCCGGGGGCGCACACCGCCCGGATCGTCTCGGCCGCGGTCATCCGCGCCTCGACGGACTCGCTCCCAAGGTAGCCGGCAAGGTATTTCGCGAACTCAGGCCGGGCCGCCTCGGCCAGCCGCGCGCGCGACAGCGCCACCACGCGCTTCAGCCCGGCCGCGTCTCCAGGGCCGATGCCCGCCGCCAGCCCGGCAAAGGCTTCCGCCGTGCCGTGGCTCAGAGCCTCGCCGATGATGAAGTCCGCCAGGCTCTCCTGTCCGCCCGCCGCCGTTGTCGCGGCGCGCCCCGGCCCGCCTTCTCCGGCCGCGCTCGCGGCCGGCGCGCCGCTCTTCAGCGCGCCCGCCACGTCGCGGATGCCCGCCCCGCCCTTGGCCTTGGCCAGCGCCCGAATCGCCGCCTCGCGCACCACGGCGTCGCTGTCGTTCACAAACGGCGTCAGCGGCCTCGTGTCGCCCAGCGCGGCCAGCGCCTCCATCGCCGCCTGTTTGACCTCGGGCCGCTTGTGGCTCAAAAGCTGCCTCAGCCTCGGCGCGGCCTGCTCCGCGGAGAACCGGCTCAAAGCCTCCGCGATGGCCAGAGCCGGCCGGATCGCGTCCGGCCCCTCGCCGTCGCCCGGGTGAGCCGCGAACGCCTTGGCCAAAGCGGCCACGGTCTCTGGACGCTTGGGCGCCAGAGCCACGGCCAGCGCGGCCACCCCGGCGTCCGGGTCCGTAACGCCCCTCTCATACGCCGCCGCGTCTGGCTCCACGCCGGCCGCCCGCATGGCGCGATACGCCCCGGCCCGCGCGGCCGCCTCCTTGTCCGCGCACAGCTTGGCCGCCGCCTCGGCCACCTTGGCCTTGGCCCCGGCCTGATGCGCCGGCGAAGCCGCACGCGCCAGCATGGCCATGCCCTCCACGGCCGCGCCCCGCACGCCGGCGTCCGCGTTCGCCACGTCCGCGGCCAGCGACTCGAACAGCGCCTCGTCCCACGCGCCCAGCGCCGCCACGGCCTTTAACGCGGCTTGCGGCGTCAACATGTCAAACGGCCCCACCGTTGTCTCCCCGGGCGTCTTCGGACGAGAACCGGCCGCGGAGGGCATGTTCTCCGGCGGGGGCCCGTCCTTCGGCGCCGCGGCCGGAGCCGCCTTGGGCGCCTTGGCCACCGCCTTCCACAACGAACCGGCCAGCTTGGCCGCCAACGCCGGACCCGCCGCCTTGACCACGCTGGGGACCATGGCCGTCACGAGGCCGAAGGCGTTGTCGCCCGACGTTTCCAAACGGTTGCGGACCGCGTCCAGCGCTTCGGGCGTGGCGATGCGCAGCAGCGCCAGCGTGGCCAGCGCCCGGCCTCGCGCCTCGGGCAGCTCCAGACCCTTGGAGAGCGGGCCGGCCAGCGACGGGTCGGTCGTTTCGCGCAGCGCGCTGACGGCGAATGCCTTTGCCTCGGGAGAGCCCTTCTCCAGGTCCGACAGCAGCGCCAGCAGCGTCCGGCGGTGGCCCGCCTTGGCCAGCTTGCGCGCGAAATGCTCGCGGTCCTCCGCCTTCAACGGCGCGGCCTGGGCCGGCGCGCCCGCCGCCCCCTCTCCCCCCTTGGGCGCCGGCTTGGGCCACAGCAAGTCCGCGATCATCTCCTCGGCCCCGCCGGGCGCAAAGACCCACAACGCCTCCAAGACGTCCCGGTCCGCCAGCGCCGCCGGCGGCGCCGCGCGCAGGAACGCCACAACCCGCGCCCTGGCCCCCGGCCCCACAATGCCCGGCGCCCCTCGGAACATTCTCGCCAGTTCCGCCGCCGGCATCTCTTTGAGCTGCGTCTGCATCGCCGTCCTCGACGCCGCGTCGTCCAGCATCGCCAGCGCCAGAACCGCCGCGCCACGGTCCTTGTCCGCCAGCGCCTCGATCTCCTGCGCCGCCAATTCGCCCCTCGCCAAGCCCAGCGCCAAGACCGCCGCCGCCTTGATCGCGGGCCGCTCGCGCGCCTTTTGCGCCAAGCCCTCCAAGGCCTTGGGTCCGCCCCACGCGCCCATCAGCAAAAGCGCCTGGCCGGCTTCCGCCGCCTGGGCGGACGCCGCGCCCGGCTGGCCGGCCTCCGCCGCCCCTGGCCCTGACGCTGGCGCCGCCGCCGGCGCCGCCGCGCCTGCCGCGCCGAGGGCCTTGGCCACGCGCGCGGCCAGCGCGGACAAAGCCGGCTGGCCCAACTCCAGCAGCGCCGGCCGCAACTCCTGAACGTCCACCACCGGCGCGCGCTCAGGCCGGCTCGCGTCCACGGACGCCAAGGGGTCCGCCTCTGTCTGCGCCGCTCCCCGGCCTTCGCCGCGCGTCTCCGCCGCCGGCGCTCGCTCGCCCGCGCCTTGAGCCGCGGCCGGACTCTCCAGACGGCACAGCTCGTCCATGGCCTGCCCTGGCCCCGCGAACAAGGCCAGCACGCCGAACCGCGTCTCCTTGCCCGTGTCCAGGATGCGGTACTGCTCCAGCGAGCCATCCGCCGTGTACACGTCCCCGGACGCCAGCCGGCTCAAGTGGTTCACCACCACGCCCGACCGCTTGGCGCTGGAGATCGTGTTCGGCGCCACGATGCCCAACGGCTCGTCCAGAGGCCCGGCCATGTCCATGTCGTCGAACAGCAGCGCCGCCTCGATGATCCGGGTGGGCCTGCCCTCGCAGAGGTCCTTGCCGTCGTGAACGCGGATCGAGGAGTCGCCCACCATCTGCGCCTTGAGTCTGTATTCGGGCAGCGTGATCGCGGCCAGCTTGCCCCCGGTCACCGTCACGCGCTGCGGGTCGCGCTGGCTCGACCGCGACAGGCTCGTGATCGCGTCCTCTGGCGCATAGCGCAGCTTGGTGTGGCGCAACAGCGCGAATTCATACCTCATGCCGTTCCGGAAGTCGGCCTTGAGCGCGCGGCTGTCCACGCCTCCCGCGCGCAACGCCACTTCATGGACGCCCGCCGGCCCCGGGGCCGACGCCGTCTCGCCCTGCTTGGCCTTCAGGACCGGCTTGCCGTCCACCAGCAGTTCCGCGTCCACGAGCCGTTCGTTCCTCAGCGCCAGGGCCGGCCGCATGTCCGCCAGCAGGGCGATCTCGCCCGGCGTCAGCCACCCCTGCGGCGTCTTGCGCAACTCCCAGCCGGCCGCCTCGGCCGCTGGCAAGAGCGCGGCCGTTCCGTCGCTGAACACCACGGCCCGCGCGCCTTCCGCTTCCGCGCTCTCCATGGCCAGCGCGCGAAAGCGCTTCAGCCCGGCCACCTCGGCCGGGACCCACTGCAGCGTCTTGCCCGCGGCCTCCGCCGTCTCTTTGTCCAACGACAGGCTGGCCAGCGCCTCCGGCGGCTTGCCGCCGACTTTTGTGAACTCGGCCACCGCCTCGCCCACGCGCCTCGCCAGGTCGGCCCGTTGCGCCAGCGGCCGCGCGAAACCTTTCCAAGCCGTGGCCAGAACCGGCTTAGGCGTCTCGGCGGGCTTGGGCGCCTCCGCGGGCGCGTCCCCGGCCGGAGGCGCGGCTTGGGGCCCCGGCGGCGGCTGCGCCGGCGCCGCGGCCGCGGGTTTGGGCGCAGGGGGAGGCGCGGCCTTCCTCTTGGCCCAAGGCTTCAGCGCCACCACGATACCCGCCGCCGCCACCAGCGCCGCCGCGCCGCCCACGATGGCCAGTTTCTTCTTGTCCGCCAGCAGACCCGCGATCCCTCCCGCCTTCTTCTTGCCCAGGGGAGCGCCGCACTTGACGCACACCACGTCGTTCGGCGAGACCGTCGCGCTGCATCTGGGACAGGACAAGCCAGGCTTGGGCGTGTAGCTTGCGCCCGCGCCAGCCCCCTCCACCGCCGGCGCGCCACCCGCCCCTTCGGCCGGAAGCTCAAAGGCTTCGTCCGTGGGCTCCACAACAGGCGCCTGGCCGCTGGCCAGCGGCGGCTTCGACCCCGCCTTGGCCGCCGGAGCCGGAGGCTTGGAGGCCGGTTCGCCGCCTTCCAGCGAGACGCCGCCCGCCGCAGGCTCCAACGCGGCCGGCTCCAGCGGCGTCGCAGCCTTGGCGCCCCCGGGTTCGGCTTCCAGGGCAAAACGGGGCCCCGCCGTCGTTTCGCTCTTGGGCGTGTCGGCTTGTTCCAGATCAAAAGACAAATCGCCCGTGTCCGCCGGCTTGGCGGCCGCGGCCTTAGCCTCCTGAGCTGGCTCCTCGAGGCCGAAATCCAGCGGTTTATCCAGCCCCAGGTCCGGCGCGGCGGCTGGGGCGCTCTCCTTGCCCGCGCCGGGCGCCGCCCCGCCCAGCGACAAGTTGTCCAGCGAGGCGCTGGTCAAATCCGGCGCGCCTGTCTGGCCGGGCCCGGCCGGTTCAGCCGGCGGCGGCGCGGCCGGAACCACCAGAATCTTCTTGCAGCCAGGACAGCGTATCTTCTTGCCGGCCAGGTCGTCCCGTATCTTGAGGCTCTTGCCGCAAGAGCACTTCAGAGTAATCGCCACGACTCGCTCCTCCATGTCCTGGCCCCTATGCCGGCCATCCGGCGCCGCCCCGGCGCCGACTGCTTCAACGTCTCCATAATGTATGCCCCACGGCGACGACTGTCAAACACCGGGGTTTGGGGTGGTATTTACGCCGCGGCGGGGCACGCTTCCTCCACGCCACAGCGGAGATTTTCCTTTGGCCCTGCGCTGTCCCAGAAATCTCTTGCATTTCTAGGACAGCGCACTGGCGTTCAATCCCACTGCGCGCCAAGCACGGTCGTTGTCTGGGTCGCGATCCGGATCGGTATCGAGGGGACTGATGACAGGCTCTGGCGATGACATCATTGCCCCGCAGACGCCTCCTGCCCAGCCGCCGTTGTTTCCTGGCCGTCCTTGTTCCTTCCTTGCCCGCCGCTCTACTTCTCCAGCGCCACCACCTCGTAAGCTCCAATACGCGGCGCGCGGAACGACACCCTCCCGTTCTCCAGCGCGATCTTGAGCTCCTTGCCCGACACAAGCGCCCTCGCGCGCCGGAATCCGCTCGCCCTCACGGACACGTTCACTTCGCGCAGCGGCACAATCTGTCCCATGGGCCGCTTCATGTCCGCGGTCGTGTTGACCAGATGAACCAGCAACCGCCCCTTCTGGCGCCGCGTCTCCACGGCCAGGCTGCCCGGCCCGTCGCACTCCACCTGCAAGCCTTTGCGGCCCGCGCCCAGCGCCAAAAAGGCCCTGGCCAAGTCCTTGTGCGCGTCAATGTGATAGAGGTCAAAGCTCTCGAACAACCCGGCCGCCACATAGACCACCCGCCCCTTGCCCCGCCGCGAAACCAGCGCCCCAGGCCAGCGCGACAGCCCCTTCAGCGGCGCATACGACGCGCCCACCGGCTCGTTGATCCGAATCAGTTCCTCCGCGTCCCGCGCCGCCTCCACGCGCAGCGCGCGCAGCGGACGCGGCAGCATCATCCCCTGGCGCAGCCCAGGCAGGTCCGCCGTCACCGTCCAGTAGTCCTCGATGCGCGACGGCGCAAACGCCCCCTCCACATTCGCCACGCCCAGAAAGCCCAGCCAGTCCCGCCGCTCCACAGGCTGCCCAGCCTCGTCATAGAACCCGGTCTCCAGCGTGGCCAGCAGCGTCCCACCCTTTTCGACGAACGACGTCACCGCCTCGATCTGGCCGTTGGACAAGCACGCCCCGCTGGGCAGGACCAACGCCCGCAGCTTCGACAGCCGGTCCGCCCGGAGGTGGTCGTCCCACAGCGCCTGGACAGGGACGTGGCCAAACGTCAGCGCGTCCAGACACCCCGCGTATTCATGCCGCAGAACCCCCGCCGCCGCCTCGCGCCGCGCGGCCAGGTCCTCGCGCGCCGCGCCGCGCTCCGTATCCGCGATCAGGTCCTTCTCCTGCCCGCCGCCCGCCTTCTGCGTCCACTCGCCCAAGCGCGTCACGTACCCGTAGCACGCCTGGTTCGACAGCAAAACGCCCGTTTCCGCCGCGCTCTCCGTGTCCGTGTAGTATTCCTCGTTCTTCTCCAGAAAAGCCCCGATCTCCTCCATCGGCGCGAACGACTCCAGCGCCAGGCTCTTCAACGAATCCATGAAGATGGCGAACCACGGATTCGCCCCGCCGGCCACGGTCGCGGCCATGGCCATCACCATCTCCGCCTTGGGCAGAGGGTTGTAGTGCCACGTGGACAGCGCGTGATGGGTGAACACCACGGCCGGCTTTTCCCCGGCCGAGAGGAACCGCGCCAGGTTCAGCGTGGCAAAAGGCGAGTCATACTCCGCGTGGCAGTGGAAGAACTCCTCCGCGCCCGTGAAGTCCTGGACTTTCTCCATGCCGCTCACGTCCCGCGCCGTGGCCAGGCCGCTGGGGTCGAACCCGCTCCCGTTCAGGAACATCACCGCGTCCGGGTTCACCTCGCGCGCCGCGGCCTGCGCCCCGCCCATGAACCGAATCCACGACTGCGACCGGAACCGCGCGAACTTGGGCCACATGGGGTCGGCCCAGTCCATGTACGAGGGCAGCGCGGCGCCGTTGTTCTGCTCCGCGAAGAGCCTCTTGCACGCGTCGCAATAGCACGCGCCCGGGTACACCACGGGCCCGTCCAGAAAGCACCCGTCCACGCCCGTGCGCATCACCTCGCGGATCATCTCAAACGCCCAGTCGCGCCACGGGCTGTTGACGCACAGCGTCGTGCCGTTGCCATAGAGCGGATGCTTGCGGCCATAGGCCGCGCCGTCCTCCGTCACCTGCTCCCACCCCGGCTTTGTCGCCGCGAACTCATACGAGTACCAGTGCATGTTCACATAGGCCAGCACGTGAATGCCGTGCTTGCGCGCGTGCGGCAGATAGGACCGCAGCATGTCGAAATCGCCCAGCGCCGGGAACTTTTCGAACTTGGCGGAGTTGAACAGCGTCTGATGCGCCAGCCCAGGCGCGCAGCCCGGCGTGGCCATCACCCACTCCACGTTGATATGCCAGCGCTCCTTGGCCTCGCGCGCCAGCGCCGCCAAGTCCGAGGTCGCGAACGCCTGGAAATCGCCGATGTAATCCCGCCGCATCATCCGCACCGGCCGCTTCCACCATGCCTTCTTGCCACGAACGGGCATCTTCGTCTCCTGAAAATCGCCGGACTCCCCGTCCCAGGCGCTGCCCGCGTCAGCGCCGATCGGTAAACGCGCATATTCTACATGGACACCCCGCTCCGCGATACGTCCAGCGCCACCATCTTGGATCATCGAGCCCGCCTTGCCCCTGTCCCAGACCTGTGCCATAATGCCTTTGGGACGCCGCCGGGGAAGACGCGGCCCCAGAGGAAGCTATGAGCGCAACCTTTGCCGCCCTCGCCACGGTTGTCGTGCTGGCCGCGGGCGACGGCCGCTCCACGGCCACGGAGTTCAACGGCAGCTACTACAAGGTGGTGGCTTCCAGCGCGTGCTGGCACTGCGCGCGCCGCCAGTGCGAGACCATGGGCGGCCGTCTGGCCGTGGCGTCCGACGCCGAGACCGCCGCCTTTCTGGCCGAGCTGGCGGGCGGACGCCCGCTGTGGCTGGGCGCCACCGAGGAAGACCAGCCCGGCGTATGGCGCTGGGTGGACGGCTCTGAGATGGGCTGGACCCGCTGGGCGCCTGGCTACGCGGCCGACGACGAGGGCCGCGCCCATTGTCTTGTCCTGGACTCCGCCGGCCTCTGGCGAGGCGTGCACTCCGGCGGCTGCGCCACAGGCGGCGCCGTCGAAGGCGCCGACGTAGCCGGCTTCATCTGCGAATGGCCCAAGGAAGGCATCCCCGCCAGACCCGCCCCCC
>CAYYEE010000043.1:0-16323 GCA_964470775.1 uncultured Planctomycetota bacterium
TATGGATCACCCGTCCAATCCTCTTCATCCCACATGGTGGCACGTGCGCAATTACGGCCTGATGACAGCCAATCCGTTCGGCCGCAGCCATTTTGAGGCGAACGGCGACAAGCGCGGCCCGGACGGGTCCATGACGCTGCGCGGCGGCGAGACCATGACGTTCCGCTATCGCGTCCTGATCCATGCCGGCGACGCGGAGCAGGCCCGCGTGGCGGAGGAGTACCACGGGTTCGCGAACCCGCCGCGCGCGGAACCGCTGAAGGCGTGACGGCGCACGCGCATGGCCGGTGGAACCGCCGTGTGAATTTCTCGTGTTTTTCCTGTTGACAGAGAGATGGCGTTTTTGCTAAGATACGTCCAGTCAAATAGGCTCTTGCGGCGGCATGGTTGCTGGTCGCCGGAGTTCAGTTGGAAGGTTGGGTATTGAGCCGGATGCCGGAGTTGCGGACGTCTGAACACGGGGGACGCGCGCTGGAACGCAGCATTTGCCTCTCCTCCCTCCCTTTCTCCCCGCTGTGTATTGACTGTTATTGAGTCCAAGGGGGACATTGTGTCCCCTTGTGACGTTGTCGCAATAGCGCTGACGGCGTAGCGCAAGGCGCGGCCGGGCGCGGTGGCCCAGCTTGAGGATGCCTCCCGCGGAAGTTGGACCCCAGCGTAGCGGTCCGCCGGGGAATGCGTTCGGTTCTGGGCAGAGCAGTGGTAGGAGAGTCGCAATGGCGAGAGGCACAGTGAAGTGGTTCAACGATCAGAAGGGCTATGGCTTCATTACCCCCGATGACGGCAGCCCCGACCTGTTCGTCCATCACTCGGCGATCAGCATGGAAGGTTTCCGTACCCTCCAGGAAAACGACATCGTCGAGTTTGAGAAGGAAGAAGGCCAGAAGGGTCCCCGCGCGGCCAAGGTTACGCGGGTCAACAACTGAGCCAGTCTCTTTCGCGCCGCACGATGACCGCCGCCGGCCCCGAGCCGGCGGCGGTTGTTTTTTGGGGGGGCGGGCGGGCGGGCGGCAGACGCTGGCGCCGGCGGCGCGCCGCTGGTACTATGGCATAGGCGGCGTCGAGGCGCCGGAGAAACCTCGGCCGGCTGCGGGGATGGCCTGTTATGCCAGAGGAATCGGACGATCTGTTCCTGAAGGTGGCTGTGGAGCAGGGCCGCCTGAGCGCGGAGGCGGCAGAGACGCTGCGCCAGGATCGGGAGCGTCTGAAGGCGATGGGGCTGGGCCGCACCGTGGCGCAACTGGCCTTGGAGAAGGGGCTTTTGAGCGTGGCCGAAATCGCGGCCGCGCGGCGGGAGATGGTGGCGCGGGGCGAGCCGGTCAAGCTGGGCGGCTATGAGTTGCTGGCGCGCGTGGGCGAGGGAGGCATGGGCGCCGTGTACAAGGCGCGCCAGCGGTCGCTCGACCGCATCGTGGCGCTGAAGGTGCTGCGCCGCGACGCTCTGCTTAATCGCAAGTACGTGGCGCGTTTCAAGCGCGAGGCCAAGCTGGCCGCCAAGGCGCCCCACCCCAACGCGGTGCATGTCTACGACGTGGGCAAGAGCATGGGCCGCCGGTTCATCGTGATGGAGTTCGTGGACGGCCCGTCCGTGGCCAAGGCGCTGGAGAGCGGCCCGATGGAAGAGGCGCGGGCGCTGGAGATCGCGCGGGGGGTGGCCTCGGCGCTGGAGGTGGCGCACGAGGCGGGGATCATCCATCGGGACATCAAACCCTCCAACATTCTGCTCACGGCCAGCGGCGCGCCCAAGCTGGCGGACCTGGGCGTAGCGCGCTGGACGCGCCAGGACGGCGAGGACCTGACGCGGGAGCCGACGGCCGTGGGCACGCCCATGTATATGCCGCCGGAGCAGTGCCTGGGCCGCAACGACGAGGTGGATGGCCGCTCGGACTTCTACTCGCTGGGCGCCACGCTGTACCACATGGTGTGCGGCCAGCCGCCGTTTTCGGGCGACACGACGGAGGTCATGCTGCGCCAGGTGCAGGAGGCGGCGCCCGATCCGCGGCTGGTCCGGCGCGAGCTTTCGCCCGCGCTGTGCGCGCTGATTCAGAAGCTTATGGCCAAGCGCCGCGAGGACCGGCCTCAGACCGCGCGCGAGGTCATAGAGGACATTGACCGTGTTATGGCGGGCCAGCCGCCGCGGCCGGTGGGGCCTGCGCTGGACGTGGCGTCTTTTGCGGCGCGCCAAGCTGACGCGCGTTTGAACGAACGGGCGGTGTGGTTCGGCGGCGCGGCGTTGCTGTGCGCGGTGGCGCTGGGGGTGTGGGCCTGGCCGGGCCGGCGCGCGGCGCCCGCGGCCGCGTCCAAGGTTGCGCCGGCCGCTCCCGTAGCTGGCGCGCCCGCGGCCGCGCCGGTCCAGCCGGCGCCGGCGCCCCAGCCCGCGCCCACGGAGCCGGCCGAGCCGCCCAAAGACACGCCGCCGCCTGCCCCCAAGGAGGAAGACGCGCCGGCTCCGGCCGAGCCCGAGCCTGCGCCGGAGCCCAAACCGGCGCCCCAGCCCGCGCCGGCCGCGCCCGAAGGCGGTCAGGCCAAGGACGCGCCGCCCGCGCCTTTGGGGGGCGAGCCGGAGGCTGTTGTCTACATCCGCGACGCCAGCGGCAAGCTGGTCCGCGCGCTCAGAGCAGACGTGGAGAAGGCCGGCGCCCAGGCGCAGATCATCACCAACCCCAGGATCATCTACGCCGCCAAGCGCAATGAGATCGCGGCGCGGGAGTTCACCAAGAATCTGGCGCTGGCCAAGTGGTGCGAGGAGCAGGGGCTGGACACGGAGGCGGCCAACCAGGCGGGCGTAGCGCTCTACGCCGACGACAAGGATATCTCGCTCGACGTTCTGCACATGGCTCTGCGCCTTCGCAAGGCTTCGCTGGCCACGCTGGCGGCGCAGCGCGGGTTGAGGGCGGGCGGCAAGGATCCGATCTTCAACCTCGTGGCCCAGGAAAGCCGTTTGCTGGAGAGGTTGGAGGAGGCGGCGTTGCGCGGCGGCAAGGAGTACCAGGACGCCATCGCCCGCAGCACGGCCGAGATCCGGCGGCTGCAGGCGGACTTGATGAACCCGTATGAATACGAAACGGTGAATGATACCCGCGTCTGTACGCAATGCCACGGCGCGGGGGAGTACCTCGTCTACAAGGGCCGCGACCCCGACGGCAAGCCCATCTATGAAAAGGGCAAGTGCGCGCGGTGCGACGGTACGGGACGGGAGATCTACACCAAGCGCATCCGCCGGACGCGCGACTTGACGTTCCAGCGCCAGATGATCGCGGAACACAAGAAGAACATCGAGAAGGCCGAAGCGGCGCAGGAGTCCTATCGCCGGCGCAAGGCCAAGGAACTGGCCAACGCGTGCGACGCGCTGTTGGAAGGCCGCGCGCCCGCGGAGCCGCTGGAGGACTGACCCCGCGGCCGGTGCGGCGCGAGAGGAGAAGCGGATGAGCCAGACGCGGCCGGACATCAAGGCCTTTCTGGACAAGAAGAACACTATTGCGGTCGTGGGTGTGAGCCACGATCCGGCCAAGTATGGCCACAAGGTGTTTTTCGACCTGCTGCGGGCCGGCTATCGCGCGCTGGCCGTGCACAAGGACGGGGGCGAGATTGAGGGCATCCCGCGGTACCCGGACCTGGCCAGTCTGCCGCAGAAACCGGACGTGGTGTGCGTGGTCGTGCCGCCTGTGGCGACGGAGCAGGTGGCGCGCCAGTGCGCCGCGTTGGGGATCGGGAAGATGTGGATGCAGCCTGGGTCGGAAAGCGAGGCGGCGGTCCGCTTCTGCCAGGAGAACGGCATCGCCGCGCTGAGCGGGGTGTGCGTCATGGTGGAGCGGCAGCGGGTCTAGCGCGGCGCCGGCGCGGGCTCGGCCGCGGGCAGGCGGCAGCGCTCCAGGCCGGAGAGGCGCTGGGCTGAATCGTCCTTGATCTCCGCGCCGGCCTGGGGCGCTTCCACCTTGTTGCCGCTGCCCCAGAGCTCCATTTCGTTCCCGCCCTTCCATGCCGGCGGCTTCTTCTTGTCCATGTTGACGTAGCGGATGGCTGTTTTGCCGCCTTTCAGCGTGGTATCGTGGATGACGAGGAAGTCGCGCTGTCCGCTGCCGAGAGCGGCGACGCAGATGGCTTCGTCCTGGCCGTTGAGTTCGCAGTTTTCGATGGTCATGCTGCATGGGGCGCGCTGGTTGTTCCAGTTGTGGATGTAGATGGGCTGGCCGGGTTCGAGGACGCAACCGCGCAGGATGATGTGCTGGTTCGCATGGAGGCCGATGCCGAAGGAGGCGCGGTAGCCCTTCATCTCCTGGCGCGCCAGCCGGCAGTTTTCCACGGTGAGGACGTAGTCGCGCCCGCCGTCGCTGTGGATGCAGTACTTGACGTCCTTGCCGATGAGGGTGAGGTTGCGGATGGCGGTGTTCGTAGTGGCCCAGAGGACGTGGGTTCTGTGGGCCTGCTCTTCGGGCTTGCGGCTGTAGACGAGCACGCACTTGTCGCGGTCTTCGCCCACCAGGTTGACCCAGTCCTTGGTGGTGGCCATGCCGAAGTATTCGCCGGGTTTAATGACGATGTCTACCGGCGTTTCGCGCGTGGCGTCTTTGACGGAGTCGATGGCTTCCTGGACGGAGCGGAAGGCGCCGGAGCCGTCCGCGGCCACAGTGATGACGCGGGGCTGGGCCAGGCTCAGGCGCGCGCCGGCGGCCAGCGCGGCGAAGGCGGCGAGAAGAAGCGGCGGTCGTCTCATGGCAGGATTCCTTCTGACGAGAACGCGGCGGCAGGCGCGGCTCAGGCCAGGAAGCCAGCCTGGCGCATCTCGATCAGCAGATTCGCGGTCAGTTCGATGCGCCGGAAGAGCGTCTCCTTGGTGATGTACTCCTTGGGGGTGAAGTCGTGATCGCCCAGGGGGCCAAGGCCGTCCACGGTGGGGATGCCCGCGTGCGACAGCCAGCATGCGTCCGATACGCCGCCGCGTTTTTCCTCGATGATCGTTTCGCCCATGGACGCGGCGAGGGCGACGATGGTGTGGAAGAGGCGCATGGACTGGGGCGTGGGGCGCATGGGCGGGCGGAAGGAGAGCTGCTCCACGCGGAGCGAGCAGCCGGGCACGGCGGGGGCGCTGACGAGCGAGGCGATGGCCTTGCGCGTCTCGGCTTCGATTTCGGGCGTCCAATAGCGCGCTTCGAAGTCGATCACCGCTTTTTCGGCCACGGCGTTGGCAGCCAGTCCGCCTTCGACGCGGCCCGCGTTGGCCACGACGCTCTTGTCGGGCCGGTTGAGGGCTTCGATGGCGATGATCTTGTGCGCGGCTTCGAGCACGGCGCTGACCTTGGCGCCTTTGAGGTTGCCGAAGTGGCTGGGAGCGCCTGTGATGTGGAGGCGCTGGCGCGTGACGCCTTTGCGCGTGGTAACGACGGTGCCTTCCGGCCCGCCGCACTCGAAGACCAGCGCGGCCGACGCCTTGCCCGCCATGCCGCTGAAGATGGCGTTGGACGTGGGCGAGCCTATCTCCTCGTCGCCGTTGAAGATGATCGTCAGGGGCAGGCGGTCCAGCAGGCCCAGGGCGTCCAGGGCCTTCACGGCCCAGATCAGCACGACGTCGCCGCTCTTCATGTCATTGACGCCAGGGCCGTGCAGCGTTTCTCCGCGGTCCACGAGGCTGTTGAACGAGGGGTCGGGCGGGCAAAGGGTGTCGAGGTGGCCGGCCAGGACGATGGACTTGGCCGCGCCGGGCGGGAGCCAGGAATAGACGTGATGGTCGCCAAGCTCGTTCTGGCGGAAGACCTGGTGGCTGAAGCGCGGCGGGACATGGCGGCCGATCATGGCGGCCACGGCGTCCACGCCCGCTTTGTTGTGCGAGAAGCTGTTGCAGCCGACCATCTCTTCCAGCAGCGAGAGAATCGGGCCGCGGTGGCTGGTGACGAAGTCGTGAATGTCTTGCCGGGCACGGGATGGCATGGACGGCTTCCTTGGATTGGGGAGCGGCTGAACGCGTCGCAGAATATTCTGGCGCGGCAGCCGCGGAGATGCAAGGGACGGAAGAACGGCGAATGCGCGCCAGCAACGTTGCTTTCGTGCGAGGCTGTCCTATAATGGACACTCCCGAACCCTATCGAGCGGAAGGGCGTCCTTTGCGGTTCTGGCCGAGGAATTCATGACGCGGAAGAGCTACAAGATCGCCGTCTATCCGGGCGACGGCATTGGCGTGGAAGTGACGGTGGAGGCGGTGAAGGTTCTCAAGGCGGCGGAGAAGGTTTTTGGGTTTGCTCTTGAGATGACCTCGTTTGATTGGGGGGTGGCGCATTGGCGCAGGACGGGCGAGGTCGTTCCCGGCGATTTTCTGAAGACGCTTCAGTCGTTCGACGCGATTCTGCTTGGCGCGCTGGGCGCTCCGGCGGAGCTGCCCGATCACGTCACGCTCAAGCCGCTGATTCAGATGCGGCAGGGTTTTGAGCAGTACGTGTGCCTGCGGCCGGCCAAGCTGTTGCCTGGGGTGAAGACGCCGCTGGCGGGCAAGCGGCCGGGCGATATCGATCTGATGGTCGTGCGCGAGAATTCGGAAGGCGAGTACGTCTCGGCCGGCGGGCGGTTCAAGGCGGGCACGCCGGACGAGGTGGCCGCGGAGACCGCGATTCACACGCGCAAGGGCGTGGAGAGGATTCTGCGATACGCTTTCGCCCTGGCGGACAGCCGGCGGCGCGGGCTGGTCATGGCCACCAAGTCGAACGCGCTGAAGCACTCGATGGTGATGTGGGACGAAGTCTTTGAGGCGGTGCGGGGCGACTATCCGGCTGTCAAGGCGGAGCGCTTTCACGTGGACGCGCTGTCCATGATGTTCGTGGCGCGGCCGGAGAAGTTCGACGTGGTGGTGGGGTCGAACCTGTTCGGCGATATTCTCAGCGACCTGGCCGGCGGCATCGTGGGCGGGCTGGGTCTGCTTCCCAGCGCGAACATCAACCCGGAGAAGGCGTTTCCTTCGCTGTTCGAGCCGGTCCACGGTTCCGCGCCGGACATTGCGGGCAAGGGCATCGCCAACCCGATAGGCGCCATCCGCGCGGCGGCCATGATGCTGGACTTTTTGGGCGAGAAGACGGCGGCGGCGGCGGTGGAACATGCGGCGCTGGACAGCCTGGCCGCGGGCCAGGCGCTGACGCCCGACTTGGGCGGCACGGCCAGGACGCAGGACACAGGCAGCGACGTGGCCGGCCGCGTGCGCAGGGCGGGCTGAGAGAGGAGAGGCCATGAGGTCGGTCCTCTGGACGCTGGTGTTGGCGGCGGCGCTGGTTACGGAGGCGGCGCCGCGCAAGGTCATCACTCTGGTCTTCCGCTATGACGACTACGCCAACGCCAGCCCGATGGAGCTGGACCGGGGCATCGTGGCCGCGTTGCGCGAGTCGGGCGTGCCCTGCACCTTTGCCGTGGTGCCATCGGATACGCCGCCGAACGGGCAGGTGGACCCGGAGGTGAAGCTGAACCCGCTGAAGCCGGAGAAGGTGGCTCTGCTGCGCGAGGCCATGGCCGCGGGCGTTGTGGAAGTGGCGCAGCATGGGTTCAACCATGAGATGTACACGCGCAAGACGCGCGCGGGCCAGGCTCGGGGCGAGTTCAACGAGCGGCCCTTCGCGGACCAGCGCCTGCGCATCGCCAAGGGCAAGAGGTCGCTGGAAGAGTTGCTCGGCGTCCGCATCGAGACGTTCGTACCGCCCTTCAACACCTACGACCTGGACACGGCGCGGGCGCTGGAGGAATTGGGCTTCCGGACGCTTTCGGCCAGCTTCCGCGGCGAGGCGCAGCGCGAGAGCAAGCTGTGCTACCTGCCTTGGACGCGGCGGCTGTGGGAGGTGAAGGAGGCGGTGGAGCTGGCGCGGCGGCTGGACGACACGCGGCCTGTCATCGTGCCCGTTTTCCACCCGGACATCTTCCGCGAGGCCGGCGGCAAGAGGACGGACCTGAAGGAGCTTGGCGCGCTGCTGCAATGGGTGAAGAAACAGCCGGACGTGCGGGCCTTGACCACGGCGCAGGCCGTGGTGGAGCTGGACTTGGGCGTGGGGCGCTACCTGGACAACGTGGAGCTGCGGCGGTCGCTGCCGCCCAACGTGACGCCCGCCACGCTGCTGCCCATGGACAACGGGGTGATCGTGTCGCGGGCGTTCGCGGTTGAGTTGCGCGGCAAGGCGGTGTGGTTCAAGGCGTGGTTGTTCGGGCTGGGGTTTGCGGGGTGTCTGGCGCTTGTGGCGTGGCTGGGGCGGCGTCTTTTTGGGGGACGGCCTTGGGCCGCGGCGGGTTTTACGCTTGCGGCGGGGGCAGGCGTGGCGGTGGCGGCGATGCACCCGACGGACGCGTGGGCGCCAGGCGCGCGGCAGGCCGCGGCGGCGCTGGCGGCGGGGCTGGCCGCGGGCGCGTGGGCGGCCGTGGCGGCGGGGCGCAGGTCGCGGCCGCGGGCCAAGAACCAGGACGCGGGAACCGGCGCTCCTGAGCCGCCAACGGCGTGAGGCGCGGACTCAGGAGAGCCAGATCCGTCCGGCCAGTTCCAGCGCGGCGGCGGTGACGCGAATCTGGCTGTCGGGGGGGGTGTGATAGCCTTTGCGCAGCGTGACTTGGCGGATGACGATGATCTCCACGTCCTCTTTGGCCGAGGCCTCGGCCACTTCCCCCTTGTAGCGCGGCTTCCTCAGGTCGGGGTTCTTCTTGTCGTTGGCGTCGGCGAAGAAGCCGAGCTTTTCTTCCGACTTGGTGATGAAAGGCTTGGCTTTGGCGATCATGCCCGCGCCCGGCTTGGCGAGCAAGACGCAGTAGAGATAGGGGAATTTCATGCCGCGCACGTCGTTGATCGACACCTGGGCCTGGACGCCGATGAAGGCGTCGGGCGCGCCGCCCAGCTTGATCATCAGCTTCGCGTCGAGGGGGTAGCGCTGTCCGCCGATGAGCGCGGTCTCGAGCATGGGCGCCAGCTCGACGCTCTTGAGCGCGCCGCTTTCGATCCATTCGCCCACGTGGAGCAGGGGCTCGATCTTCATGCGCAGGCTCTCGGGCTCCCAGGCCGACCGCCGGCCGGTGAGGTACAAGGGAACGAAGAGGCACGCCGCGTCGGCCAGGAGGGAGTAGACGGCGTTGTCGTAGATGCAGCCGGCGCCGGCAAGCCAGAAGACAAGGCCGGCGAGGGCGGCCGCGATGACGAAAAACGTGAAGCACCCGAGGCCGGAGGTGAGGGAGAAGGGGTCGCGTTTCCACGTGCGCACGCGGTCGCTGAGGGCGACGGCGTGGCGGAACTGGTCGAGGTTGACGGTTTGCCACTCGCGGCCCGTGGCGCCGGCGGGGCGGTTGGTGACGCCGCGGCAGAGGAAGAGCAGGCTGCCGATGAGGACGAACGGCGCGCCGGCCCACCAGCAGAATACGCGGAACTGGATGAACGCGCCCACGGCCATGGCGAAAAGCGCCAGGGCGATGCGCTGGGGCAGCGTGGCCGCGGGGAGGAGGTAGAAGCGCGGGGGCGGGGGGGGCTCGGCCTGGTTCTCAAGCAGGGGCGGCATGGCATTCCTCCCGTAGAGCGACGAGCTCACCGTGGCCAAGGGCGTTCCAGTAGAGCGGGCACGCGCCGCAGCACGCCTCGAAGTCGGCGCAGCTCCGGCACAGATCGTGGGCGTAGTCTTTGCGGCGGTAGAATCGCGCGCGCTCCGAGTTCCACACCTCGGCGAAGGAGGCATGGAGCAGGCTGCCCACGGATTCGTCGAAGCTGGAGCAGGGCAGCACGCCGCCGGAGGGGCTGACGCTGAGCAGGCCGTCGCACGCGGCGCACGACTTGGGGCCGAGGCCTTCGGCGATGGGGTTGAAGGCGCACAGCGGCGTGGGCGAGTACCACATGAACTCCACGCCGCACTCGGCCGCGACAGCTTTGACGCGGCGCACGGCGGCGCCGATGTCGAGATAGCTGACCCAGAGGTCCCGTTGCGCGGCGGCGGCGCCGGAGGGGATGACGAGGTTCATGGAGAAGCGTTCGAGGCCGAGGCTGTGGATGAGGCGCACGAGGTCTTCGAGATGCGGGAGGTTGGGCTGGCTGATGGTGGTGTTGGTGTGGACGCGGACGCCGGTCTTGCGCAGGCGGCGCAGTCCGGCCAGGGTGAGGTGGAACGAGCCGGGCGAGCCGGTGAGGCTGTCGTGGATTTCGGGCGTGGGGCCCTCGAGGCTGACTTGGGCGCTGTGGAGTCCGGCTCGGACAAGGAGGTCCACGCGGCGGCGGTCGAGCAGGGTGGCGTTGGTGATGAGGTTGACGCGCAGGCCGAGCTTGCGGGCGTGGCGGACAAGCTCGGGCAGGTCGGGCCGCAGCGCGGGCTCGCCGCCGGTGAAGCTGACGCTGGGGACCTTGGCCTCGTGACGAATGATGCGCAGGACGCGCTTGACCTCGGCCGTGGTCATTTCCGCCTGCGCCTCGCCGCGCCGGCCGCAGGCGGCGTAGCAGAAGGCGCAGCGCAGATTGCAGCGATACGTCAGCGCCACTTCGCTCAACACGGGCAACACGTTGAACGGGCGCTGAAAGGTCACCGGCTCGACGGAGCGCCGGCCCTGGCCTTCGCGCAGACAGCCGCACACGGCGGCGCGGATGTCGCAGAAGAAGTCGTGGATCTGCTGGAGGCGTTGCAGGTCTTGGCCTGTGTGGCGCAGGACGTGGCGGATGCGCGCGCCTTTGAGCAGGGCGGCGAGGATGGCGAGGCCGGTGGAGTTGACCTTGTAGGCTTGGTTGGGCACGAGGATGAGGAGGGAGTCCTCCTCGCGCACGAAGACGAAGCCGCGGATTTCGCGGACAAAGCCGTCGATCCAGGAGAGATCCGGGGCGGCTGTGCTTTGCTGTTCCGGGGACACGTTGCGATCCTGCCCTTGGCGGGCTTCCGCAGCATGTCCCGGTTGCTGGTTGATTTCGCGGGGCATGTCAGCGGGCGCCTCCGCTGACGCAGGCGCTGTGACAGGCGCTGTGGCAGGCGCTGTGACACGCGCTGTGACACGCGCTATGGCAGGCGTCGTGGCAGGCGCTGTGACAGGCGGTGTGCACGTAGCAGGCGCTGTGGCAGGCGTCGGAGCGGATGAGGGCGGAGTAGGTCATGGGGACCTCGGGGGAGACGCCGGCCACGGCGTCGCTGATCTGTGTGGCGGGCGCGTAGAAGCGGCCATGGGCGCAGCTGTGGAAGTACCAGGGGTAGCACGGATAGAAGGTTCGGCCCATGCGGTCCGTGCGCTCGCCTGTGGGCGGCCGGTCGCCGGGGTTTTCGGCGGCGAGGTCCTCGAACCATTTGCGGTAGTGGGCCTTGGTGGCGTCCAGGTCGCAGTCCCACGCTTTGCGCTGGATGTTGTCCACCATGTCCTTGAACATCTGCTGGACAAGGCGGTTGTCGAGGCTGCCTTCGGTGGTGACGGCGGCGAGGAGCTGGCGCTCATAGGGGTCGTCGCTGCCGGTGAGGTTGAGGACTTCCAGGCGCAAGGGGTTGGCGCTGAGGGTCCGCGCCATGCCGCGCTGCTCCAGGCTGAGGACCATGATGGCGAGGATCTGGCTGAGCGGGATGTCGAGCAGCAGGCCGGCTTCGATCATGGAAAGATCGGCGATCTTGCCTTTTTTGCGGAAGCCGGAGACCTGGATGCGCGGCGGGACCCAGTTGTCGCCTTCCCAACGCACGTCCTTGAGCGAGGCCGCAGCGCGGGTCATGGAGGCGTGTTTGGCCAGGACGAAGACCACGAACACCGCGGCCAAGCCAGCCGCGCCGAGGATGGCCGGCCAGGGGATGTAGAGCGAGGACTTGGGCTCCGGCGCTGAGGCGCGCGCTGGGGTTCGGGCCGGGGGAGGGGTGGGGCGGGCGGTCTGGCGCGCGCCGGCTGGGATGAGCGGCTTTGACGAACGCGGCGGGGTGGCCTCGGCCTGCGCGGCGCCGAGGGTGGGGAAGAGCGAGGCGGCGATGTACTGCTGCACGCGCATGGCGTACTTGGAGCCAAGGTTCTTCTTGTGCAGACGCACCGTGAGCCAGCGCTTGGCGCCGTCTTCCTGGCCGTAGCAGGAGATGAGGTACTCCTTGTTCATGAAAGGCTCGGTGCGGAAGAGGACGGTGTCCAGGAGCTTGGGGTCCACATCGCCGGGCGGAACTTCGTGGGGGTAGTGGATGTAGAGGGTCTGGTGTTCCATGGGGTATTCCCACTGGGGCGGTGTCCAGTGGAACACGACCATATCGCCTTCCGCGCTCTTGGTTCGGGCGAGGCATCCGGCGCGGGCGAAGTCGGCGGCGTGGACAAGGATGAAGGTCAGCTCGCCGGCTGGGGCGCGCTGGTCTTTGGCGAGGAGGATGTCGAACTTGTCGCCGAGGAACTTAATGTCAAGAGCGTATTCCTTGCCGTTGCTGTGCACGGCGCGGCAACGAGAGGCGTCAAACGCGGGCATGGCGCGGTCATAGCCCTGGTAGTAGAACGCGCGCATCGTGCGGCCTGTGACGCGCCAGCGGATCTTGGTGACAAGCGTGGCCTTGCCGTCCTGGTGGAGCGAGACGTCTGTCTCCACCCACATGAGGTCAATGCGGCCCTGGGCTAAGGCCGGCGCAGGCGCCAGGGCAAAGACGGCGAGCGCGAGAACGGACGCGAAAACGGCGCGCATGGGCGTGGACCTCGGTGCCAGAGATGAGGGGTGGACGCTTTACTACTACCACGGAGGCGCCAAGAGGGCAACCGTGGAGGCCGGGGACGCAGGGGCGCCGCACATGGGGCGGGGGAAGCAAGGGATTTATGGGGAGGCGCGGGGAGGATGGGAAGGGGAAGGCGAAAAGCGCTTGACAAGCTGGTTGTGGGCGCTATACTTTTTGTGGAAACGATTTCAGAAACAATGTCAGGCTCGCCCAATGGCCCCAAGTATCACGGACGTCGCCGAGGCCGCAGGTCTCTCTAAGGCCACCATTTCGCGTGTCATCTCGGGCAGCGCCGCTGTGAGCCAGGAGGTGCGCGAGCGAGCGCTGCGCGCGATTGCGGCGCTGAACTACCAGCCGAACCGGTCGGCGCAGACCCTGCGCCGCCGGCGCAACCCCGCTTTCCCTGGCCTCGTTTACAACACCCTTGTTGTCGCCGCGCTCAACGCCGACAAGAGCCCGGACAGCTTTCAGCGCAACAGCGGCGCGGCCTATGACGGCATCATGGAAGCCGCGCACGAGCGTGGCATAGACCTGATGCTGAAGCTGATCCCGGCTGACCAGTGCAACCTGCCCATCGCCCCGCCGTGCCTTTCGGGGCTGGCCTGCGACGCCATCCTGGCCTCGCCTCACCCCAATGTGTCAGGGACCGCGGTGCAGCGGGCGGGCCGGGTGGTGTGGTTTGGGGCGATGGGCCGGGGTGTGGAGAACGCGGCCGTGGTCGAGCCCGACTCGTGGCTGGGCGTGGGCGCCATGCTGCGCTATCTGCGCGAGCTGGGCCATCGCCGCATTTGCGGTCTCGGTTCCAACACCACCCATGCCCCCTTTGTGGAGCGCATGCGCGCCTTCCGAACCCTTGCCAGGGAGATGGGTCTTGAGCCGTGCGAACCCGTCGAGTTCACCGATGGCGAAGCGGCCATGCCGGAGTTCGTCGAACGGTTCCGCCGCAGTTCCTGCCGGCCCACGGCCATCCTGACCACCAACGACGGCATCGGATCGCAACTGGTCACCGCGCTGGTCCAGGCCGGCTTCCACGTGCCCGGCGAGGTTTCCGTCACCGGCTTTGACGGCCGCGACAAGAGCCGCTGGTGCACGCCGGGCCTGACGACGTGGGCGGTGGACTGGCGGGAGCTGGGCCGGGCCGCGGTTCATCAAGCCGTGCTTATGGCCGAGCGCGAGCACACGGACCGGGTGCTCATCGGCGGCAAGCTGCTGGAACAGGGATCAACGGCCAGGGCGCCGGGCGCGTGATTCGAGCGGATCGCCCGCCTGGCGCAAGGGGAAGGGAGAACTACAGTGAGCAGACCATGCCCGCGGGCGTTCACGCTGATCGAGTTGCTGGTCGTGGTGGCCATCATCGCCGTCCTTGCCGCTATGCTGCTGCCCGCTCTCTCGGCCGCGCGGGAAAAGAGCCGCCGGGCATCGTGCATGAACAACCTGGGCCAGATGGCCAAGGCGTTGGAGAGCTATTGCGGCGACTATGGGGGCTACTTCCCCTGGGCTCATGGCGGCGTCACGGCGGAGGGCACGGCCGGCGTGCGCATGTCGCCAAAGGTGATGACGGACCGCAACGGCGACGCGCTGACCATCGCCGGCCCGCCCGCGCCCACCACCTATCTGTACTGGTTCCGCGATTTGCAGTTCTACTATCGCGCGCTGGCTCAGGGACTCAAGTATGAGGCGTCGTTTACCGCGGCCAACTGGGTGAAGGGCAAGTTCAACGTGGGCCCGTTGGGCCAGGGCTTTCTGCTGTGGGGCGGGTACCTTGGGGGCGCGCAGACGTTCTACTGCCCTTCGGCCTCGGGCTATCCCACCAAGCTCAACAAAGGCTGGGTGTCGGACCCTGGCGTGCCCTATGACTTCACCAACGGCAAGAACCACAAGCCGATTCAGACATTGGATATGCTGCGCCGCGCCGCCGACAACTTCGACGCCGCTTCCATCCAGTACGGCAACTACTCCTGGGGGAGCCGCGGCTCCGAGACCGGCGCCTACGAAAACGCCGAGAACTGCACCCGCGTCCAACTCATGTCTCAGTACCACTACCGCAACATGTCCGTCTATTCCGAAGAGGACACCAAGTTTCCCTGGGCCGTGGCCTACACGCGACCCAAGGTCATGGCCTCGCCGCAGCTTCCCATGTTCAAGACGCAGAAGATTCTGGGCGGCCGAGCCATCATGAGCGACAGCTTCGACAAATACTATTCCATGCCCACGCACGAGCCGGGATTTGGGTTCTACGCGCATCGTGACGGCTATAACGTCGTTTATGGCGACAATCACGTGGCGTGGTATGGCGACACCCAGCAGCGCATTCTCTACTGGTCAACTCCCGTTGGCGCGGCCCACTATGTCGTCTCCCCTTCGCTCCAGACCAACGGCTACGTCGGATTCGACAGCCGCTACGGCTACGGAGCAGGCGACTACTGGACCAACAGCCAGAACCAAGGCGTCCTCGTCTGGCACAACCTTGATGTCGCCGCCGGCATGGACGTGGGCGCGCCGGCCAACTGACAACCGGGGGCACGCCCTCTGTCCCCCGCGTCGTATGTGCCCCATGGGTTCTATGGGTTCCCCCGACTCACCTTGAGGAGCGCGTCATGCGTGTCCATCGTGCACTGTGTTCGTGTCTTGCGGCGGCGCCGCTGATCCTGTGCGCCGCATCCGTCGCCTTGGCCCAACCCGTTTCACTGGCTCTCAACAAGCGCGCTCTCAGCCCCGTCTATCTGGACGCTCAGACTTCTCTTCGAGGCGAAGTCGAGCAACGCATCGAGGCGCCGGAGGGCAGCCCCATGAAGCTGGCGCAGCTTCACCTGGGAGAGAGCGTGTGGGGCGCAAACCACCTGCGCCTGGTCGTGCGCCGGCTGCCGGCGAACCTCCAGAACACCCCCATCATCGCGCGAGCAACCATCATATGCGCTTCCGGCCGCGTCGCGTATTCGGCCGAAACGCGGATCGAGAAGATGATCCCCTGCAAGGCGATCGAGGGGCAGACGCTGCCTGCGCCGCCCAGCCCCTTTGCCGAGATCGAGGCCCTGGGCGTGCGGCAGCATTGGGACTGGTCGCTGACGGACAAGGACTTCCAGGCCTATCTGCCTTACCGCTTCGACGTGGCCGAGTTCCCAGCCACGGTGACCGTGAGCGTCCGTGAAGCTTCGGGCAAGGAATGGGGCAGCGTGACGCGCGGTGTGCCCACGTTCGGATATGTGCGCCTCCACGCGGCCCGGTGCAATCCCTACGCGGACACGAAGTCTGTGCCGGCGTTCCTGCGTTTGTGGCTGGACCGAGCGTTTCTGCCCAAAGCCGTGGTGGACCTGAAGCTGCTCGACGAGAAGACCGGCAAGACGCTGCGGCAAGAGCGCCTCGCGAACCTGGCCAGCCGCGACCTGGGCTTTGACCTCAACCTTGACGGTCTGGCCGCGGGCGCCTATCGCGTCGAAGCGCGACTGAGCGGCGACGGCGTCCCGGCCGATCTGTCCTGCGTGTGGATCGAGAAGCGCCCCTTGCCCGACCCGTCCGCGCTGCGCGTACCCATCGTCCTCTCCGAAGCGCCAGGGCTTTCGCGCGCGGGCTGGCCGGCCACGGGCGGCGTGCCCATCCCCGACGGCATGTTGCCCGTCTCCGCCGTGGGGCAGTGCCGGGTTCTCGATGATAAGGGCCAGCCGGTCCCGGCCCAGTTCCGCCCCCTCGCTTTCTGGGCCGAGGA
>CAYYEE010000044.1:0-16207 GCA_964470775.1 uncultured Planctomycetota bacterium
GTCGCGTCTGTTCCGGGGACACGTTGCGATCCCGCCGTTGGCGGGCTGAGGCGCCCTGTCCCCGCCGACGCGGCGCCTTTTTCAACGGGCCGCCATCCCTCCTTGGCCATTTCGTCCATCATGCGCTGGACGTAGGCGCTGGCCGAGCGGCCGGCCGCCGCCTTGGGCGCGCAGAAATCGGCCAGGGAGCAGTCGCGGCAGCGCTTGTCGAAGATGGGCGGCGGCGTCACTCCAGCCTGGACAAGCCGGCGCAGTTCGGCGGCGATCTCCTCCGTGCGGCGGCGAAGCGGCTCGTCAAAGACCACTTCGAGCCGGCGGCGCGTGCGGCCGTAGAACAGAGCGCCACGCTCGATGCGGACGCGGAGCATTTCCTCAAGACAAAGCGCCTGGCCGCAGAGTTGGACTTCATCCGAACCGCCGGACTTGGGCTTGCCGCGCTTGTATTCCACGGGATAGGGAACCCACAGCCCGGGCGCCCGCGGCAGCGCCGCGCACGGAGGCGGGTCCTTGTCCGGCGGCGGGCCGTCCCAGGGCCGGAACTCCACTACGTCCGCGACGCCCGTCAGGCCCAGACGCGCACAGCGCAAAGGCAGCCCCCGCGCCACGCGCACGCCAGGACGCGCCTCGTCGCCGGCCTCGTGGACTTTCTCGTGGAGGATGCGGCCTTCGGCGGTGAATCGGTTCTCGGCCCAGGCGCCTTCGACGTGAATTAGGGCGCACTGACGCGGGCAAAAAGCGAAGTGCTGCAAGGCGGAAATGGGAAGCAGGTCATCGTCGTCGGACATAGCTCGCTCCCGCGCACATAGGGGACCAGGGGCGGGCATGGCGCCCGCCCCCTTGTCCGCGGTTGGGCCACACGTCTGGCTACAGCTTCTCGATGATCTTGACGCCCATCGGCAGGTCCTTGCTGTTCACCGCGACGGCGTAGTCACTGAAGGCGCGCGGCGGCTTGCTTTCGTCCTTTCTCACCGCCGTAACGCGGGCAAAAAGGCTGTGGGCTGGGGCGTTGCCCAAGGGGCTTTCGTGCTCAAAGACAATCAACTTGCGCGCGGCCATCTCGCCCCGCGCGGCCGACCGGTCGTGTTCGAACATCATGGTCATGGCCTGCCACAGCAACTCGAGGTCTTCCTCGGAGAAGCCGGTGTCGGCGGCGAGATGAGGGGAGATAAAACCGTGGGCCACGTAGAGGCCGTAGGGGACGATTTCTTTTCGGCCCATCGTGCGGTTGTCTCCCTGCTGCGACTCGGCCTCCCGCTCGGTGGTCACAGCCATGCGTGTCACGGCTTGTTCAAGCGCGATCACCGGGTCAACAGAGCGCGCAAAGGCGAACTGCACCGGACCGCGCACCTGCCCGCAGTTGATCTCCGTGGACATGACCGCGCCAAACATGCGGATGTCGAAGAACGTCTGGCACATCCAGGCGCGGGCGCTGGAGACCTGGCCAGCCTTCTCCTTGCCCTTGGCGTCGGCTTTGAGACCCAGGGCATCGTAGGCGCGCTGGTGCTGCTGGTTCAACACAGCCTTTTCCTTGACGTAGATGTCGTAACCCGCCTGGGGTTGGCCGGTCCGGGGGTCGCGCTTGGCCAGGCAGATGAAGTTGCGGATCTTGCGTTTGAGGCAGACGTCGGACACAAGCCCGTGACCCGTCTCTGGGTCAATGCGAGGCGCGTTGCCAGCGTCGGGGTCGCCGTTGGGGTTGCCATTGGTCACGTCGAAGAGCAGCGCGAAGTCGTAGCGATGGGTGATGACGGACATGATGTGTTCTCCTTTTGGTCTGCTGATTGCTGTTTCAGTTGGTCTCTTCTTCGGCGCGCGTCAAATACACAGCGGGGGCGTCCAGGTACTGGTTCTGCCACTGAGCCCGCTCGTCCTTGTTCATCCACAACCAGCGGCGCATCTGGTGATAGCCCAGAACGAACAGTCCCTGCTCGTCCAGCGAAAGATGCGCGGGGAAGCCGTTCTCCTTCGGGTCGAAACGGTCGGCGATTTCGTCCTTGATGCGGCTCAACCACAGGACGAAGCCGGCGCGTTTCTTGTCGTCGCGCGCCTTGCGGGCGTGGTGCATAGAGTTCTTCAGCAGCCGCACAAACACGGCCTTGGGGCAGGCCGAAGCGCCGCTGAAGTAGCGGTCCACGACAGAGGCGTTCACGTCTGCCAGGGCTTCCTGCTGAATGCGTTCGATGACGGCCAGCAGCCGTCCCAGCAGATAGCCTTCGTTGCGGTTGTTGGGGTCCATGTCGCGTCGAACCTCCTGATAGGGGCCAGAGGAAACGGAGCGGCGGCGGTTGAGCACGGCTTTGATGAGAGCGGCGCGGGCGTCGCGGCGCAGCAGGTCGGCCCATTCGTTCTGGCCGATCTCCGCGCGCGCGCGTTCCACCGCGCGTTGCAGCAGGCCCAGCGGGTAGGGTCCGCCCCGAAACGCGGCCCCGATGAGTCCATGCGCCAGAGCCGCGGGAATCTCGTCGCGCTTGCCGAGCGGCGCGATGCTTTCGAGAAGCGCGTTGAGAGGCAGAACCGGGGGCAGGTTGCCCTTCTTGGGCTTCGGCGTGATGCGGACCATGTCGAGGTCAACGAAATGCCGGGCCATATTGCGCGCCACGTCACCCACCGTGGATTCAAACCATCCTCGCACAATGGCCCGCCCCTGCGCGCCTGAGAGCGTCAGCGCGTAAAAGGGCGACAGGTCCTGCTGCGCTGGGGCCTGGCCTGTCCACAGCGACAGGTAGAGCCGCTTGACTTGGTCGGGGTTGCCCTCAAACAGACCATCCAGAGAGTCGAGGAAGTCCTTTGCGCCCTGGTCGCGCGACCAGTAACAGACAACCGTGTCCGCGGTCAGCCGCAGGTTGCGGCGAGGCAGCGTCTGGCCGGGGTTGTTTGGGTCAGGCGGCGCGGGGTGAAGGAGCCGATTGAGAGCCGTAGCGCACGCCTCGGCCGCCTCGCGCGAGATGGGCGCGTTGTCGTTGCGGTTCCAGCCATAGGACTCAAAGGCGCTGGAGTTGAATGACACCAGGGCCACGCCGCTGGACGTGCCCCCCGGCACATTCTTCAGCGGCGGGTGTTTGTCCACGGGCACGCACGGCTTGCCCGACACCAAGCATACGGCTGTAGGCGCCTCGGCGCAGGCTTCGTCGCGCCGCTGGCCGCGCCAATACTCCTTGACCTTGGGCCGGTCCGTGACCAGCATGTCCACGTCAGGCTGATAGACAAAGGCGAACAGGTCGTTGGCGGCGCATGTCTCGGGCAGCGCCAGCGGCTGTTGGCCGGTTGCGCTCTTCTCCAGCATGTCCACGACAGCGGCCACGCCTTCGTCAGCCGTAGCGGCAAGACACGCCTTGGCCTTATCGAGGAACAACTGGCGCCGTTCCTGAAGTTGGCCGGCTTCGCGTTCGCCGGTTGGGTCCGCCCCAAAGACGTACTCGGCCTTGTCGAACAGGAAGAAGGCTCGCGCGCCGGACGTGCGGCCCGACTCGCGCGGCACGCGGAAGAACTTGGCCACCGGCTTGGGCTTGCGCTTGGGCGAGTCGCTCTCGGGGATGTAGCGCGTGTCCTCGATGCCCAACAACTTGCCGCCCGGTCCGACGCGCACGATCCACGCCACCGGCTTCATCTCAAAGTCCGGGTCAGGGACGAGGTTCTCGTCGCGGGCGAGGTTATAGAGCGCCTGGAGCATCATGTGGCCTCACCTCCCTTCGTCTTGGCGGCGGCCAGCAGCGCCTCCGGGTCTTGCGGAACCTCCAAGACGCCCTCCTTCAGCGCCGCCGGGAAGAACACGGCCTGGTTGCCGTCGGGCTTGTAGAGGATGTCCCAAAGCATCAGGCCCAGGTCGCGCGTCTCAGCGATGGGCGCCGGCGCGTCGTCGGCGGGCGTCACGTGGGCCGCGAACTCGCGACACCCCAGACAGGGCTGATGAAAATGCTGACCCTTCTCCACGCGGCGACGGAACATCTCCTCGAACTTAAGGATGTTGTCCTGCGGGCCGGCCCGGTCGGTCATCTCGAACCGCGCCTCGATGACGTAGTCCACGTCGCGCAGGGCCACGGTGTTGCGCTGGGCGCGGTCATCGTCGGCGAAGTAGAGCGGCGCGGCTCCCCCGCCGGAGACCACAGCCGCGGCCGGCAACGCGGCTCGGGTGGATACTTCGTTGCGGCGAAACGCGGTGAAGCGGATGGGCGCCAGCACGCGGATGCGCTGCACGCGCCAGCAGATGGCCGGCTTCCACAGCACGGCCTCCAGGATTCCGCGAGCGGCCGAGGGCGTCATGACCTGATATGAAACGCGCTCAACTTTGGTCTCTGGCCTAGTGAAACAGGCCAGAGGCCCGCGAACACGGACAGCAAGCGTGGGACTTCGGGGCGCAACCAATACCGTCCTCCTTTCGTTTCGGCCGTACCCATACGGCCTGGTCACACAACCAGACTCCCAGGGTCGGGGTTGGGGGCATCCTCGATACAGAATCCGAACACCGGAGTGTACATCCGGTGGAATGGCCCAGCCAGCGCATAAGCCGTCTCGCGCACGACCTCGACCGCCCCAGCCTTGACCAGCCGATCCACGTCGCGCTTCGGGAGGTTGACCAGATAAGGCTGGAGAGCGCGCAACGTTTCGCGGGTCGGCCCGTCGGCGCGGAGGCGCTCAAGGGGTTCCTCGTGGCCGGCGTAAGGCACGACCACCGGCGCCGTGTAATCGTCCTCGATCATCTTGAACCGTTCGGCCACGGTTCCGAAGTTCATAGATGCGCGTTGGGCCTGGATGCCTTTTGGATCTTGGTCACTGAGAAAATAGAGACGCCGGAAGAAGTCCTCGAACACAGCGGGGGAATCGAGGGCGATATCCCCGGCAGACTCCACCAGCATCGTCTCCGTCACATCGAGGGCTCGTTTGAGGACACCTGGCGGCGGGTCCGTGGGCGCACGGAAAACGACTACGCGGCCCGTGGGTCCGCGCCCCTCCCGGTTGCAGCGGCCCGCCGCCTGGACGATGCTGTCCAGCCCTGACATGGCGCGGAACACGACGGGGAAATCCAGGTCCACACCCGCCTCGACAAGCTGGGTCGAGACCACCCGGCACGGGCCGTCCAGCCTCAGCCGCTCTCGGATCGCCCCGATGACGCTGGCGCGATGCTTAGCGCACATCAGGGCCGAAAGGTGGAATCGGCCTTCCGGCGGCAGCATCTCAGCCAGCACGCGAGCGTCCTGGCGGCGGTGGACGATAACCAGCGCGCGCGGTTCGGCCGCCACCTGACGCGCCAGGTCCTCCCAAGCGGCCGGCTCAGGGGTTCGCGGCCACTCGATTCGGCAGCGCTTCATCTTGCGGCCAAGGTCAAAGGCATCGGGCGCGATCTCCCGAATGTCGGAGATTCCAGCGAACTTGTCGCGCCGCCCCAACGCCGGCTGCGTCGCGGTCGAGATGACCACGGAACAGCCGTAGTTGGCGGTCAACTCCCGCAACCCGTCCAAGATGGGCGCCAGAAGAGGAAGCGGCAGAGACTGCGCCTCGTCCAGGATGACCACGCTCTTGGCGATATTGTGGAGCTTCCGGCAAACGGACGGCCTGGCTCCAAAGAGGGATTCGAAGAACTGCACTGTCGTAGTGACGATCACCGGCGCGTCCCAATTCTCGCTGGCCAGCCGGTTCCTTTCCGTCTCCTTCTCCGGGTCGAGGTTGCTATGGTGTTCAATGACGCTGTCGGAACCAAGAACGTCACGATAGACGCCGGCGTTCTGCTCGATGATGCTGGTGTAGGGGATGACCACAATCACACGGCGCAGCCCGTGGCGCAGGGCGTGTTCAAGGGCGAAATCGAGCGAAGCAAGCGTCTTTCCCATGCCTGTCGGCGCGGACAGGCTGAACGCCCCCGGCGGCATGGCCGCGGCGGCGCGGCAGGCCAGCAACGTTGATCGCCGGGCCTGGTTGACGGGCGTGGGCGGGCAATCGCGCAGCAGGGCGTCCATGCGCTCCGCCAGACGCGAACGAAGGACGGGCAGCTCTCCGTGGGCTTGGCCGGGGCGTCTTTCGCCTGTCCTGAATTGTTCGGCGTCGAGCGCGTCCGCGTCAACAAGACAGGAGTAGAGAAAACGCGTGAAGAACTCGATACTGCGGAGCTGGGCGGACGCGGCGTCCTTGGGTTGAGAATCGAGGAACCGCTTGGGCAGGGGCGGGACGGCGTGGCGCAGAATCCATTCCGGGACCGCGCCCCTGACCTTGTTCAGCGCGTCCGCTCGCTTGCGCAGACGCTCGCCAAGCTCCACGACGTCAGGGAGCCCCCCGTGGTGGCCCGCAATCGCGAAGACAAGCGGGGTCGCCGAACGCAGCCCGGCCTCCTTGGCCCGCAACGCGCCGATGATGCTATGGTCAACGGACTGCGGATCTCCCTCCAATCTTGCCTGGAACTCGTCCTGGTACTTGCCCAGGTCGTGCCACAGGCCGGCCAGCGCCCCCCAGTCGGCCGCGCCAAACGCATCGGCGGATTCCGCGGAATGAGCAGATACGCGCTCAAGGTGTTCCTCGAGTCTTTGCCAGTCTTTTTTTGACCTTCCCGCCAGACTCCGCGCGTAGTACGCCATGGCTGACTCCTATGGAGACGAAGACCGAAGGTCCCAAGCCCATGCCCAACGGTGAGATTATAGCCAAGGGGTATGACAGACGCGCAAATGAAGCTGAGGACTCCGCGACAGATCGGACAAACTTGCCGGAGAACCGTTGGCAGACGAGAGGCGGGGCATCGGAATTGCGCCCTATTCCTGCCAAGGCGCAGCGATTCTCGCATGTTGAATCGGCCGATATTGCCCAGCAATTGGCTAAGATATGAGCGTGAGCGTTGTCGGTGGCGCACACTCCTTGCGACGTCAGCGCCCCTGTCTTGCGCCGCGGGAGCTGACGCGCCGTGGCGATCTTACAACCCGAAGATGCGCAGGGATATTTCTAGTGTGGTGTTTTGGAATCACTTGAGCCCCAAGTCGCCATGAAAAGCAAGGCCGGAAACGCCATAAACAGGCGTTTCCGGCCTTCTCGGTTCCTCGGCCGTCCGGGCCTTCTTAGTACCGCCAAGACCCCTGCAACGTTTTGCCCGGCACGCCGTCGATGGCCACGTCCACGTTGCCCGCCACGTCCAACTCGTGCCAGTGGAAGAAGCCCAGGCTCATGGTGTTGTGGAGGTCGCCCTTGCTCTGGATGACCGCGGCGGCCGACCCAAGCCCCACGTCGAAGAAACTCTCGCGCGCCGTGGCGCCGGCGTAGGCCGTGCGCCACGCCAGCCTCTGCTGCGGGTCGCTGTACCACGCCGCGTGGCCGTCGCCGTACATCACGTTGTAGCCTTCGCGATGCGAGTAATACCCGCGCCCCAGGCTCCATTCCGGCCGGGCGTTGGGCGTGGGGTCGATGGTCCAACTGCCGAACGACGAGCCTGTGAACGGATTGACCAGCATGGAGAACGAGTCGGTCATCACCGCGCGCAGGCCCAGTGTGCGCGAGCTCTTGAATGGCGGTGTTCCGGTGTCCATGCGCACCCGCGGCGCCGCGCCGGGCAGGTCCATCTTATCCGGGTCGTCCGGGGTGATGGCGTGGTTGTTGACCACGGGCACGTTGCGGTAGTTGTAGTGGCAGGCGAACGCCACGGCGTTGCGATTGCGCGGCGACGTGGCGCCCGGCCACCCCAGCGCGTTCGCGTAGTCGCCGTGCGTCATGGCGCGGCCGTTGTCGCCGCCCAACCCCACCAACTGCCGGATGTCATGCGCGGTCTGCCTCTTCATGTAGTAACTGCCGCCGCCGCCCATCTTATCCTCAAAGGACGCGTAGTGCGGCATGGCCTGGGCCGACGGACAGAAGAGCGTGCGCAGCGAGTCGTAGTAGCCGGTGACGACCAGAATGCCCAGCCCCACGGGCGCCATCTTGAGGGAGCTGTCGCTGTAGTCGCTCACCTGCCGCCCGCCGTAGCCCAGGCATTGGTACATCCACGTCGGCGTGTTCCGAACAATGTCGTTGTACGTGGCCTCATCAATGACGGAAGTTGAGAACGCCATGCCGGCGTGCACGCTCGAGACCGTCTCGTTCCGCTTAAGGTCGGAGAACAGTCCTTGGTTGCCCAGCGAGTAGCTGGACCCGCTGATGTCGCACAGCAGCGGACCCCAGCCGGCCCAGCTCGGCACGAACTCGCCGTAGTCGCCGTAGTAGGCGGCCATGCCCGCCGCGGCCTGCTTTACCTGCGAGCCGCAACTGGAGCGCCGCGCCTTTTCGCGCGCGGACATGAGCGCGGGCAGCAACATCCCGGCCAGAACCGCGATGATCGCGATAACGACCAGCAGCTCGATCAACGTGAAGGCCCGGCCGAATCCAAAGACACGTTGCTTTTTCATGGCCTTCTCCCTCCTGTCCACTAACACCCGGCCCAGTCCGTCGTGTCCTGCTCCAGTTCGCTCGCCGCGCCATGCAGCGCGGTCAGAGCATCCTGCGCCAATTTGAGCTTCATGGCCAGGTCGGCGTCTTCGTGCCACCAACCCTCCAGGATCCGGCCCATGACGCGGACCATCGCGGCGCCCATGGCGTAGATCTCGGGGCGGATCTCCCCCAGCTTTTGCAGCAGCGGCCACACGCTGGGGTCGCGGCGCATGGTCTCGACCAGGCCTGCCCGCGTGGCCGGAAAACGCCAACCGCGCCGCGCCATCCACTGCGAGGCGGCCGGCGACGTCATGGCGCGGATGAACTCCCACGCGCGATCGGGCGACGCGGCGCGGCTGGTGACGCACAGCCCGGACGACGACGCCACGGTGTTGCCCGATCCTGGCATGGGGATGGTTTTGCGCCGGAAGGGAAGCGCCTCCTCGCGGCGGGCCATGCCCCACAGCAAGATGGGATGGTTCCCCTGGGCGAACGACTGCAGCATGGCGGCGTGGTTGCGCGGCCAAGGCGGGTTGGCCGCCCGGGCCAGCCGCCGCAGTTTCTCGAACGCCTGCGCCGTCTCCTTCGCATCGAGGTGGAAGCGCATGGTCTTGACATCGCACAGCCGGCCGCCGTGCGCAAAGACGCAGGCCGCGTGGAAATGCGCCAGGTCGCCCCACGCCAGCGGCTGCTCCACGCCTTTCTCCGCGAACGCCTGGCAGGTCTCGATGAGATCGTCATAGGTCCAGCCCGGCTCGGGCATGGCCACGCCCATCTTCTCGAATAGGTCCAGGTTCAGATGCACGGCCAGGGGCGCCCAATAGATAGGAATGGCCCACAGCCTGCCGCGGCGGCGGAAGATGTCCAGCGCCTCGGGCGCCATCCGCTCCGCCATCAGCGCGTCGCGCTCCAGAAACTCATCCAGGGGCGCCAGTTCGTGGCGGTCAATGGCGGCGGCGCACTCCATGGGCGTAACCGTGATGACGTCGCAGGGCGTGCGCCACGCGTCCGGGGGCGCGGCCTCGCGCGCCGCCACTTCGCACGCGCTCAGCGCCGCATCCGTGGACTTGACCCCCTCCCACAGATCCAGCGCGTACCCGTCCAGCCACGCCTTGAGCGGTTCCGGCCCCAGGGGCCGGGGCCTGGCCACAAACAAGCCCACGCCGCGCCGCTTCTCCAGCAGCCCATCCTTGGCCAGCATCTCCAACGCCTTCATCACCGTGGCCTGCGACACGCCCTTGCTCTGCATGATGCTCTTGACCGAAGGCAGTCGCGCGCCCACTTTGTAAACGCCGTTGGCGATATCGTCCAACATCTCGGTGTAAAGCGCGTCGTACTTCGTACTGTGGCTTGGCATCATCTGGTCCGGGCCTCCTTGCCCACCATGTCTATGCGCATGGTTACACGAAGAAGTATATCGATATACCTCCCCCATGTCAAGTCGTTTCCGCGAAACGTAATCCCTCCGTCTTGGGTGGTTCACATGCCGCATGGGCACGGCATGCCATGCCCATACGGACAGGCGATCCCGCCCAAAGGGGTCGGATGCCACCCTGCTCATGTGACAGAGGCGTGTTACGACCAGCCGTTCGGGCTCGGGGACGCCGCGCAGTCGTTCCATCACTTCCGTCTCCCGCGCCCCCGCCTCCGGCCTTGCCATTTGCCCCCCCACGCCGCATAATGCCGTGGCGCCAAGTGAACCGCTTCCCATCTCAAGGGCTTTGACATGACTGACCAAAGGCAGCCGGCCGACGCAGCCTGCGTCCTCAGCGTCTTGGAGTTGTACGAGCACAGCGCGCGCCAGACGGACGCGCTGCTGGACCGCATGGCCGCTGCGCCCGAAGAAGCCATCCGCCGCCGGCCCGCGCCAAAGGCGCTTTCCGCCGAGGAATGGGTGCGCCACCTGCTCTGGAGCGAAGACACGCTGCTCCGCGTCGAGAACCTGGAGCTCGACGCCTTCACCTTCCCCGACAACTTCTCCGTCCTGCCCGGCCAGGTCCTCGAAACGCACTGTCCCCTCCCTCTCATCCGCGAGACGGCCCTTCTCCTGCGCAAGGAAGTGCTCGCCGCCTTGTCTGAAATGACCGCCGACACCCTCGCCGACGAGATTGACGAAACCGAGGAACTGACCGTGCGCGCCAATTTCCTGCGCTATCTGGAGCTGGCCGCGGGCGCGCGGGCCTGCGCGGCCCAGGCGCTCCGGATGGCCGCTCTCCAGCCCAAGCCATGACCGCCCCGGGCGCCGCCGAACAGCCGCTGAAAGCGGAGGCGCAGCCTGTCCTGGACCCCTGGACACAATGGTGCCTCTTTGCCACGCTGCTGGTCAGCTTCGCCTATTTCCACGTCGGCGGCGGTCCCAGCCAGAACTCCCGCTTCGCCCTCACCCGCGCCATGGTCCGCCACGCCAGCCTTACGATCGACGCCTATCAGGGCGAGACCATGGACAAGGCCGTCCGCCAAGGCCGCTTCTATTGCGACAAAGCCCCCGGCCTCGCCGCCGCCGCCATCCCCGGCTATGCGCTCTCGCTGCTCATCCCCTTGCCCGCCTGTGCGCCCGGCGTGTTCGCCGAGCTCCAGGCGCGGCTGCACGTCGCCACGGTTCTCAGCGTCGGCGTCGTGTCCGCATGGGCGGGCGTGGCGTTGTTCCGCCTGCTGATGTCGTTGGGCGCGGGCCGGGCCGGGGCGCTGGCCGCGACGCTGGCTTGGGCGCTCGGCACGCCCGCCTTCGTCTACGCCGCCGCGTTCATGAGCCACCAGTTCGTGGCCGCGCTGCTGGTCATTGCGCTCGAAATGGCCTGTCGCGTGGCCGAGAGCAAACGCCCGCTGGCGCTGGCCGCGGGCGCGGGCGCGCTGGCCGCGCTGGCTGTCACGTCCGAATACCCCGCCGCGGTCATGGGTCTCATGCTGTTCGTGTTCGTGTGGGCGCGCGCGCGGTCGTGGCGCGCGGCGGCCGCGTTCGCCGCGGGCGCGGCGCCGCTGCTGGCGCTGGCTCTGGCCTACAACTGGGCCTGCTTCGGCGCGCCGTGGCGCACAGGCTACGCCTTCGAAGAGAGCACCCACTTCCGCGTCGAGATGGCCAAGGGCTTCATGGGCATCGGCGCGCCCAGCATCGCCGTCCTGTGGCAGATCACTTTCGGCTTCTATCGCGGCCTGTTCACCTTGTCGCCGTTCCTGCTTCTCGCGGCGCCGGGCTTTCTTCTCTTGTGGCGCCGCCCGCGGGGCCGCTCCGTGTGCGCGCTGTGCCTGGCCGCCGTGCTGTTCTTCCTGGCGTTCGGCTCGGCCTACTACATGTGGGGCGGCGGCGCGTCGTTCGGCCCGCGCCACCTCGTGCCCATGATCCCCTTCCTCGTCGTGCCCGCCGCCTTTGCCCTGCCGCGCTTCAAAGGCTTCGCGATCCTGCTCGCCGCCTACTCCGTGGCCGTATGCCTCGTCAGCATCTCCACCTTCCCCGAGTTCCCGGACACCAGCGTCGTCCGCGACGGCGCCGAGTCGCCCCAGTTCCCCGCGCCCGTGGCTGACGTCGCCCTGCCGCTGTTCGGCCAGGACCGCCTGGGTGAAAAGGCGGTCACCGGCCAGGGCGTGCTCAACTTCGTCCACCCCAACCTGCTCAGCCATCGCTGGGACGCCTACAACCTCGGCGAAGTCATGGGCCTTGCCGGACGCGCCAGCCTGCTGCCGCTGCTGGCCGTCTGGCTTGCGGCCGCGGCCTTCCTCTTTGGCCGGCGCCGCCGCGCCGCGAGGAGCGCCCCATGACCCCCCCCTGGACCGCCCCTCTGCGCCGCAACGCCGCCATCCTGATCACGCTCGCCGTGGCCGCGGTTCTGTTGCTGTGGGGACTCGGCCGGCCGTTGTTCTGGAGCGACGAGGCCATCACCGCCATCTACAGCCGCAACACCCTCCGCCACGGCTGGCCCCGCGCGTGGGACGGCCGCAACCTCTGTTCTTTCGGTGACGGCACCTCCATCAGCAGCCGCGACCTGGGCGCGTGGGGCTACCCCCTGCTCCAGTTCTACGTCACCGCCGCGTCGTTCGCCGTGTTCGGCGTCAACACCTGGGCCGGCCGCCTGCCCCACGCGCTGCTGGGTCTCGGCGCGGTGTGGCTCACCTTTCTCGTGGCGCGGCGCATGACCGCCACCCGGCGCGACGCCGCCCTCGCCGCGCTGTTGCTCGCCTGCTCGCCCCAGTTCCTCCTCTTCAGCCGCAACTGCCGCTACTTCGCGCTCACGGTGTTCCTGGCGCTGCTGTGGGTGTGGCTCTATCTGCGCCTGCCCCAGCGCGCGTGGCGCCAATGGCCGCGGCCGGGGTGGACGGCCGTGGCGCTCTGCGCCGCCACGGTCCTCTTCTTCCACGCCCACTTCCTCGTGGCCGGAGTGTTCTGCGTGGCCGCGGCCGGCGCCATCCTGCTCGTGGACCGCGGCGCCGGGCGCCTGCCCATCCTGATCCCCGCCGGCCTTGTGGCCGCGCTCCTCTGCGCGGCGTGGTGGCTGGGCGTTGCGCAAGACGCCTCGCCCGGCGCGGAGACGCAGGCCGGCCCGCTGCGCGACGCGGGCATGCGCCTCTGGCTCTACCTGCGCGACATGAACTTCACCGGCGTCCTGCCCGCCGCCCTCGTCCCCCTCGCCGCCGCCGCGCTGCTCTGGCGCCGGCTCTCGCCCCAGGCCGGCCGCGCGGTTAAGTGGATCGCCGTCCTCTGCGCGGTCCACGTCCTGCTGCTCGCTTTCTTCTCCGGCGAGCCCATGATCGAATACGTCATCGACTCCAACATCCGCTACGCCGCGCCGCTGGCGCCCTTTGCCGCCATCGCCGCCGCGCTCACGCTCGCCGCGCTCACCGGCGCAAGGGCCTGGCTGCGCGCCGCCCTGGTCGCGGCGTGGATCGGGACCAACCTCTTCAGCCTCTGCGCCCCGCTGCGTCCGCCCGCGCCCCTCGCCTTCCGCTCCTTCCTCGCCGAGTTCTGCGCCGAGACCTTCCGCCTCACCAGCCTGCCCCCCTCCAGCACGGAAGCCGCCATCGAGGATCTGCGCCAGGCCAGCCGGCAGGACGATGTCGTCTTCGTCTGGCCCGATTACCGCCGCGACTCCCTGATCTTCTACCTGGGCGACCGCCTCCTCTTCTGCGGCGCTCTGCCCGCCGGCGACAAGCGCATCATCCCCCGCGCCGCCGGCTTGGGCCTGCCCCCCTACGTCTGGTCGCCGCGGGTCTGCCCCGACATCATCGTCGGCTTCGGCTTCCCGCCGCGCGGCAGCCGCAAAGAGCTCTACAACCACGCCACCAGCCTTCCCGAGTTCCGAGCCGCCAAGACGCGCGTCCTCTATATCTGGTACGACGAACTCGCCCGCCCCGAACTCACCCGCCGCAATCTTCACCCCCCGGCCGTCACGCCGCGGAACCGCACGGACGGAATCTTCATCATCGAACGGCGGCGCTGAGGCGCTTTGCCGTCCAAGACGGGAGAGAGCCCAAGAGCGCAACGCCGGCCTTGCCCGCGCTTGACATCCGCCGGAGCCGGCATCGGCATGGTCTTGAAATCCTGCCGCACATCCCCTCGATCCCGATCCCGACAGCGCCCCCGGCGCCGACCGCGCTTTGCGAACAGGACGACTGGACGCAAAGAGAACGCGTCCTTCAAAGCGCAAGCGCCTCTTGCCTCTCACGTCCTTGACACCCCCCCGCGCCCGCTGATATTTTCTTGTTTCTGGCTGGGAGCGGGGGCGCCGCCTTGGCGCAGGCTCCCGGCGGAAGCGGCGCTTCCTTGGATATGCCCCGGCGGAGACTTTCATCATGCCAGACGCTCAGACTTCGACAACGCTCGCGTGGAAGAAGTACATCGTGGCCGCCGGCGTGGTCCTGGCGCTCCTCATTATCCACCTCGCTTGGGAAGTCCGCACGCAGACCTACTGCAACCGCCTGGTGAACGAACTGGAGACGCCGCAATGGGCCGAGGCCAAGGCCAAGCTGATCGCCATGGGCAAGACAGGCCTGCCCTACGCCGCGCGCGCCTTCTATTACGCCGAAGACCCCGTCGTCCGCCGCCGCGCCGGCGAGACCATGCTCGCCACCTTGACCGAACTGGTCAAAGGCCAGACGCGGCCCTCCGCCGAAGACTGCCAGCGGTGGGAGGCCTGGATCAAGGCCGAAGACCTCAAGCCCAACCTCACCCGCCGCGAACTGGTGGCCCGCGCCCGCGAAGCCAAGGACACCGAGATCCGCCGCATCGCGCCGGTGATGAACGCCTGGCTCGTGTGGCAGGAGAAGGCCCAGACCGCCGCCGAAAGCGAAATGGTCTCCAAAGCCCTGGGCGACGAAGACCCCGAGTGCCGCGCCCTGGCCGCCAAGATGGTGGACATCCTCGGCTTCGCCAACCCCGTCGAGAAAGACCGCTGGCGCAGGGCCACAATGATGGAGTGGCTGTTGGCGGAGCTGGCCAAGTCGGCCGGAGACAAGGACGCCCTGGCCAAGATCAAGGCGGACTGGCTGGCCGAGAAGGGCGTCGGCGACTTCGGCAACAGCGTGCTGGTGGGCCTGATGCGCGACGCCAAGGACGAGAAGCTGCGCGTGGCCGCCGCGGGCATCCTGGAAGAGACGCTCGCCGCCGCCTATCGCGCCGACGACCGCGAAGAGCTGGTCCGTCTCGTGGGGCGCCGCCGCCTGCGCGCGCTGCTCACCATGCTGCTCCGTCCCGACGCCGCCGAACTCAAGGTCAAGCGCGTCCTCACCTTGTCCCCCAACATCCCGCCCGCCCTGGTCGATGGCATCCGCGCCGAACTGGCCAAGGCCCAAAAAGAAGGCCCGAATGCCTTCCAGGCCGAACTCAGCCGGCTCACGGACATCTTCGCCAGCCTCGAAGAAGGCCAGAAGGGCCTGCTCAAGACCAAGGCCGTGATGGCCCTCATCGACGCGGGATCGGGCAAGTAGCTTTCCGAACGGCCCGCCCCCCTCAGTCCTCCGTGTCCGCGCCGATCGTCACGCCGTTCTCCCCTTTGCCCAGGCACGGGCTGTCCGCCTTCACCCTCAGGTCCGAACGGTTGAACGGCGGGTAATCGAAGGTCCGATCCGGCCACCCGCGGGCGCGGCTGCGCAGCTTCTCGATCAGCCCCGGGTTCTCCCACAACGGATCCGCGATGAAGCTGTGCAGGTCCTGGCCATAGCGGCTCTGCCACTCCTTCAAGTCCCCCTTGGCGCCGAACCGCTCGCGCTCAGACCCGTCCGGCAGCGGGCCGGCCTTGGCCACGTCCAGGGCCAGCGTGCCATAGTCCACAAAACGCCGTTCCTTGTTCTTCGGGTCAAAGTAATAGCAGTTGAAGTCCATCTCCAGCTTCTGGTTGCCCACTGCGACGATCTTGTACTGCAACTCCTTTTTGGGGAACAGGTTCTCCCCCAGCAAGTTGTTGCGGATTACGACGCGGTCGTTGCGGTTGCCGTAGAGCTTGTGGATGGTCGGTCCCAGGAACGTGTTGCGGCTCAACTCCAGCGTGCCCAGGTTGTCCGTGGCCAGGATCGTGGACCAGTGGCTCAGGAAGATATTGTTGTGGAACCGCACGTCGCGCGACCGGTAGACATGGCCTGAGAACATGTAGTTCATACGGCCGTCAAACACGCATCGCTCCACCACGATGTCCTCCGCGTTCACCGCCAGAATCTGCGCCCCGCCCCCGCCTTCCACAAACTCCTGCGCGTGCTCCTGGAAGATGAACCCCCGGATGACAATGTGACGCCGGCTCAACAGGTCCGCGCCCGCCGCGATCAGCAGCCGCTTGCCGCTGATCACCACCCGCTCGCCCTTGGCCGCCTCGAACGTGATCGGGTGGCCGGGCAGTCCCGACCGCATGGGCCG
>CAYYEE010000045.1:0-16058 GCA_964470775.1 uncultured Planctomycetota bacterium
TTGACCCACGCCACGGGCATGACGACGCGGCCGAAGCAGGTGACGGCGAGGACGTGGTTGCCTGGGTCTACGTGCATGTAGTATTGCTCGCTGGTGACGGAGAAGGCCTTGAGGCCGCGGGTGATGGGGTGTTCCTGGTCCACGATGCTGACCTCGTAGGTCACCCCGGCGCCGCCGGGATGGGCGACGAACTGGCCGCCAACCATGTGCTGGAAGGCGGTGCACTGGCGGAAGGCGTCGCCCATGCCGCCGTGAATACCGGCCAGGCCGACGCCTTCCTGCACAGCCTGCATCAGGGGTTTGGCCTGTTCGTTCTTGATTTCGCCCATGGTCCAGTGAGGGACGAGGAGATCGTAGATTTTGAGTTTGGCCAGGTCCGCGAACGCGTCGAGGGTGTCGGCGATTTCGGCCTGGATGCCGCGCTTGGCCAGGGCCGCGGCCAGGATTTCAGCGACGGGCTTGGGCTCGTGCCCCTGCCATCCGCCTTGAACGATGAGGGCTTTCTTCATTTGCATCTCGCAGACAAGGGGCTGATGAACGAAGAGGCTACAAGATGGCATGGGGGGGGGCGCGTGTCAAGACCGTCCTTGGCCAACGCGCCGCGGCTCCGTTTCGCGCGGGAGACGGCATCCGATCCTTTTCGACGAGATTCCCTGGGCTGTGGAGGGCGGCAGCTATGCCCGAACGACATGCGAACCGCCCGATGACGTATGGCGCCAACGCCGGGGGCGCAACCCCAGCCTGCAAACACCCCCGCCATCGGCGGCTTGCAGGCGGTCCCTCTGTGGCTGGCGGCGAGCGCGGCGCCGACGGGGGGGACCTTGCTTTGCCGCGGCGCTTGACAGGGGGGCGGCGCCTCCGCATAATCAGGCCGTCTGTTCAGAGAGGCGAGGCGGCCAGGCGAGGATGAGATGAAAGACGCGCATGAAGGCGGCGCTCTGGAGCAGGCGGAACTGGACGCGCTGCGGCGGCATGTGGCGGGCGAGGCTTCGCGGAGGGGCCTGAAGCTGAACCCGGACGCGAAGACGGTGGAAGGGGTTCTGCGGGGGCTGTTGAAGAGGCGCACGCGCTACGGCGAGTTGTATTGCCCTTGCCGGGTGGCCAGCGGCGACCGCGCCAAGGACAAGGACATCATCTGCCCTTGTGTGTTCTGTGAGAAGGAAGTGGCCGAGCGGGGCATTTGCCACTGCCGGTTGCTGGTGGCGGACAAGCCCGGCGCGTGACAGCGCGCGCAGACCCGCAGCGAGGCGATCATGGCCGAGAAAGAGATTGACAAGTTCCTGAAGATGGGGCGGCAGATTGGCGCGTCGGACCTGCACATGGTGGCGGGTTCGGTGCCGACGTTCCGGCTGCACGGGGCGTTGCGGCGGATCAAGTTCCGCGATCTGACGCAGGAAGATCTGGCGCGGATGGCGAAGGAGATATTGACGCCGGAGCAGATGGAGGAGTTCCTCAAGGAGCAGGAACTGGACTTCAGCTACCGCGCGGAAGGGTTGGGGCGGTGCCGCGCCAACCTGTGCATGGCCAACCACGGCTGGAACCTGACCATGCGCCTGATCTCGGACAAGATCATGAGCATGGAGGAACTGGGCCTGCCGCCGGTGGTGAAGAAGCTGCTGGACTACCGGCAAGGTCTCATCCTGGTGACAGGGTCCACGGGGTGCGGCAAGTCCACGACGCTGGCGGCTATGGTGGACTATCTGAATCGGACGCGGCATGAACACATCATCTGCCTGGAAGACCCGGTGGAAATCGTGCACCAGAGCAAGAACTGCCACATCATCCAGCGCGAAGTGGGCGTGCACACGGCGTCGTTCGCCAGGGCGTTGCGGGCGGCGTTGCGCGAGGACCCCGACATCATCATGGTGGGCGAAATGCGCGACCTGGAGACCATCAGCAACGCCATCACGGCCGCGGAAACGGGCCACTTGGTGCTGGGCACGCTGCACACCACCAGCGCGGCGCGCACGGTGAGCCGCATCCTGGACGTGTTCCCGCCCAGCCAGCAAGAGCAGATCCGGGCCATGGTGGCGGGCTCCTTGCGCGGCGTGCTGACGCAGCAACTCGTGCCCAGGGCCGACGGCCAGGGCCGCGTGTTGTGCGTGGAGGTGATGGTCAACACGCCGGCTATCAGCAACCTGATCCAGAAGGACCAGATGTACCAGATCGAGTCGCAGATGCAGACAGGCATGGCGCTGGGCATGAGGCTTATGGACGACGCGCTCTACGCGCTGCTGAACCGCGGGTTGATTACGCCGGAAACCGCCATGGAGCGCGCCAACGACCGCAGCAAGTTCGCCGATCTGAGCCGCATGAGGGAGAAGCAGGTGAACTGGACGTATCTGCTGACGCTGCAGGACGACAAGCAAAGGCGGCGGGAGATCGAGCGGCGCAGCGTGGTGGCCAAGGACCCGCACACCAAGAAGATGCGCATCCCGCCCAAGCAGCGGGTGCCGTTCCTGTTCTACCAGGACCTTCGCGGCAAGCTGCCTGAGGACGAGATCTACGCCGAGCTGCTGCGGTTGTATCCGGACCACGTGGTCGGCAAGTCGGGCGAGGAATGACGTTTGTGTGGTGTTTCGGAAATGCAGGGCATTTCCGAAACACCACATTAGGGAGTCAGACGAGGGACACGAGGATCATGGCGAAACAGATAGATCGCTGGTTGCTGTCCATGCGCGAGATGGGGGGGTCGGACCTTCACCTCACCACGGGTTGTCCGCCCAAGATGCGAATTCACGGCGATATGAAGGTGTTGAACGAGCCTGTGCTGACCCAGGAGAGGCTGGCGCCGATTCTCGAGGAGATCGTTACGCCGGAACAGTGGAAACTTTTTCTCAAGGAACATGACCTCGATTTCGCGTACGCGCTGCCGGGGTATGCGCGTTTCCGCAGCAACTTTCTGATGCAGTACAACGGCATGGGGGCCGTGTTGCGCATGATTCCGGACAAGGTATTTACGTTCGAGCAGCTCGGTCTGCCGAACACGGTGTTGCGATTCGTGGAACTGGGCTTTGGCCTGGTGGTGGTGACGGGGCCGACCGGGTCGGGCAAGACGACGACCCTGGCCAGCATCATCGACTACATCAACGAACACTATTCGCGCCACATCATCACGATCGAGGAGCCTATCGAGTTCGTGCATCCGACGAAGAAAAGCCTGATTTCGCAGCGCGAGGTGCACATGCACACGCACAGTTTCGCGTCGGCGCTGCGCTCGGCCATGCGCATGGACCCGAACGTGGTGCTGGTGGGAGAAATGCGCGACCCGGAGACCATTTCGCTGGCGCTGTCGTGCGCGGAAATGGGCGTGCTGGTGTTCGGCACGCTGCACACGAACTCGGCGGCCAAGACTGTGGACCGCATTATCGACGTGTTTCCGGCCGAGGAACAGCCGCGTATCCGCACCATGCTCTCGACGTCGCTGAGCGGCGGCGGCGTGGTGGCGCAGCAGCTCTGCCGCACGGCGGATGGCAAGGGGCGGTGCGCGGCGTTCGAGATTCTGGTAGGCAGCCCGGCCATGGGTTCGCTGATTCGCCAGGGCGACACGCGGAAGATACAGTCCACCCTGGAAGCCGGCCGTTCCGAAGGCATGCAGACCATGGACTGGCATCTGATGGAGCTGCTGAAGGCGGGCAAGATCAGCGGGCAGGAGGCGTACCAGAAGGCGTTCACCAAGCAGACGTTCGAGCAGTTCTGGTCGCCACATGGGGAGTTGGCGGGCAAGGAGTAGGCTGGCGCCCTGGGACGCATGGGGCCTACGCGACGGCTGACGCCGCGATGGCCAATCCTTCGAGGGTGAGGGCGGGGACGACTTCGTGGATGGAGGGGATGTGGGGCGCGAGCGCGGCGGCCCACCCGCCCGTGGCCAGGACGCGGGCCGGGCCGGGGGCTTCGGCGCGGAGCTGCGCGATGAGACGCTCGACCGCGCCCACGACCCCCCACCACGCGCCTGAGCGCATGGCCGCGTCGGTGTCGAGACCGGCGGCGCGGGGCGGCAGGCTGAACTCCACGGCGGGCAGCAGCTCGGCGCGGGTCATGGCTCGCATGAGCAGGTCGGGGCCAGGGGCGATGGCGCCGCCTCCGAATTCGCCGGCGGCGGTGAGCTGGTCTACGGTGATGGCGGTGCCGATGTCAACGACGACCGCCTGTCCATGCACGCGGCGCCAGGCGGCGAGGACGTTGAGCAGACGGTCCACGCCCACGCGCTCCGGCGGGCGGGCCAGGTTGCGGACGGGGATCGGCAGGCTCTGGCCGGCGACCAGGACGGGCTGGCCCGTGGCGTGCTCGAGCGAGGCGAGGAGCGCGGGCGTGCGGCTGGGCGCCACGGAGCCTACGGCCACGCGGTCGTAGCGGTGGTCCGACGCCAAGGGTGGCAGGCGGCCCGACTCGGCCGTGGGAACGCGGTCTTGCTCGACAACCGCCAGGCCATCCATGGCGGCGAAGTGCGTGAAGGTGTTGCCCATGTCCACGCAGAGGATCATTGGCCGGGCTCCTGGGTCTGGGCGCTGAGGATGCGGTTCAGTTCCAGCAGCAGCTCGCGCCCGCCCTGGCCCGTGGCGGCGGAGATGGCCAGCACGGGCCGGCCGATCTCGCCCGACAGGGCGGCGGCGGCTTCGGGCGCGCCTGGCACGTCCATCTTGGTGGCGGCGATGACTTCCTGCTTGGCGGCGAGCAGGGGGCTGTAGAGCTCCAACTCGCGGCGGATGGCGGCGTAGCGGCGGGCAGGGCTGCCCTGGGCCGGGTCGGAGACGTCCACGAGGTGGCAGATGACGCGGGTGCGCTCGATGTGGCGGAGGAACTGGTCGCCCAACCCCACGCCGCGGTGGGCGCCTTCGATGAGGCCGGGCAGGTCGGCCATGACGAACGAGCGTTCTTCGTTCAGGGTCACGATGCCGAGCTGGGGTTCGAGCGTGGTGAAGGGGTAGGCGGCGATGCGGGGGCGGGCGCGGCTGACACGGCTGAGCAGCGTGGACTTGCCGGCGTTGGGAAAGCCCACTAGACCGACGTCGGCGATGAGCTTGAGTTCGAGATGGACGCGGCGCTCCTCTCCGGGCTCGCCGTCTTCGTATTGGCGCGGAGCCTGGTTGGTGGCGGTGGCGAAGAACTTGTTGCCGCGTCCACCGCGGCCGCCTTTGGCGACGCAGAGGGTGTCGCCAGGGGTCGCGAGGTCGCGGAGGACAACGCCGGTCTGGGTGTCGCGGACGATGACGCCCACGGGCAGGCGGATGACAAGGTCGCGCCCAGATCGGCCGGTCATGTTCTTGCCGCGGCCCGGCTGGCCGTTTTCGGCGGCGTAGAGGGCCTGGTGGACGATGTCGCACAACGTGCCGAGCTGGGGGTCGGCGACGAAGATGACAGACCCGCCCCGTCCGCCGTCGCCGCCATCGGGGCCGCCGCGGGGGACGTGGGCTTTGCGCCGGAAGGAGCAGGCGCCGCGGCCGCCGTCGCCGCCGCGCGCGATGAGGTCGGCTTCATCAACAAACATGCTCAGCCGCCTGCATAGCCAACGGGCTGGGCGAGGATGACTCTCTGATCGGGACGGAGGCCCAGCTTGGCCGCGACGCCGTCGCGCTTGACCATGCCGATGACTACGGTGTTGAGCCCTTCGGAAGCGCAGAACAGGTACACGTTCTGGGAGATGTGGCCTGTGTCCGTGGCGGAGTAGAACTCGCGGTCTTTTTGGCTGGCGCGGCCCATGCGCGCGAAATCGGCCACGTAGATGAGGGTGACGGGGGCGCTGGCCACAAAGGGCTGCACGCCGATGGCGGGGCGGATGTCCTCGGTCAGAACCTGGCGCAGGGCGTGGGCCTTGGCATCGAAGAGGAAGACGCCGTCCGATTTGGCGACATAGACGTCTATCTCCTGCCAGTTGACCGCCGTGGGGGCGGTGCGCTTGCCGGATTCGGGCCTGTTGACGCCGCAAGCGGCCCAGAGGAGGTTGGACAGAACCTGGGCGGACAGCGGCCTGGCGGCGTCGAACGAGCGGGTGGTGCGGCGTTCCCTGAGCGCCTGCATGAGGGGGCGGCCGCCTTCGGTGTCCGGCTTGGGAAGGGGCACGACCTTGCCGGCAGGCTGGGGTTCGAGGGCTGGCGCGGCGGGTTGCTGGGCCGGCGAGGCGGCGGCCACGAGCAGCGCCAAGAGACAGGCGCAGAGGGTCTTGGTGAGTTCCATGGCTGGCTCCTGTGCGGGGGGACGGCGAGCGTTAGCTGCCGACGATATGCAGAATTGTAAACGAAACGGGGGCTGGCTTCAACGGCCCAGCGAGGTTTGGAAGGGTGGCGTGGGGAGAAAGCGCGACTGCTTGACTTCGCCGCCATGCCAAGCGATGATGTACTATCCATAACGTTTATGCCCGTCCGGTCTCATCTCCCGGAGGAGTCTATGGACCCCAAGGATCTAAAGTATACCCGCACGAACGAGTGGTGCCATATTGATGGCGACGTCGTGACCATTGGCGTCACAGAGGCGGCGGCCAAGAAGCTGCATCCCATCGTCTACGTGGAGCTGCCCGACAACGGCGACGACGTCCTGAGCGACGAGCCCTTCGGCGAGATCGAGTCCTTCAAGAGCGTCATGCCCCTTCACTCACCGGTGGACGGCGCCGTGATCGAGGTCAACACCAAGCTCCTCGACAACCCCGACCCGATTGTCAACGACCCCTTTGGCAAAGGCTGGCTCGTTAAGATCAAGGCCGAATCCACCAAGCAACTGGAAGACCTGATTTCTTATGACGAGCACAAGCAGCTCGCCAAGAAGACCTGAACCGCGCAAGAGGCGCTGACAGCATGGGGGCTAGCATCCTGCTCATCGCGCTGGGCGTGGTCCTCGTCCTTGCCGACTTGTTTATCCCCAGCTTTGGCCTCCTGGTCGTCAGCGGCTTGGGCGTGACAGTCTGGGGGGTGTCCCTGTTGTTTGCGCGCTCGGCTTTGGCCGGATGGCTGGGTGTGGCGGGCGCGGCCGCGGGGCTGGCCGGCGGCGGGTGGGCCGCCTGGCGTTTGGCGCGCCGCTCGTCTTTGTTTCTCAAGGCCGTCGTGCCGCCTCCTCCCGGCATGGCCGGCGGGGAGCCGCCCAGACTCGGCGCCGCGGCCCAGGCGGTTACCCCCCTTCGACCTGTCGGCAAAGTTACGGCTGATGGCCGGCTGTTCGACGCCATCTGCGAGACCACGCTCGTTGAAACCGGCGCCCAGGTGCGCGTCGTCGCGGTCCGCGGCGGCCAGCTCGTAGTGCGGCCTCTGAACGCCGATTAGCGGCCGTTCGGCTTCGGACGCTTCGGCGCCGGCTCTGTCCTTGACCTCCGTCTTGCGGCCGCGCTACCATCTCACGGAACCCAGACAACCCACTTGAGGAGGTGTGCCATGCCCAGCGCCATTGTCGTCTTCGCCGAAGGATTCGAGGAGATCGAGGCGGTCACGCCCGCGGATATCCTGCGCCGCGCCAGCGTTCAGGTCGAGCTGGTCGGCCTCAACGCGCGAGAGGTCACCGGGGCGCACGGCATCACGATCAAGATGGACCGGTTGTTGGCGGACAGGGAGAACGTGGACGCTATCATCCTTCCCGGCGGCATGCCCGGGGCGACCAACCTTGCGGCCTCGGAAAAGCTGGCCAAGGTTCTCAAAGCCCAGGACGCCGCGGGCAGGATCATCGCCGCCATCTGCGCGTCGCCGGGAGTCGTCCTCGGCCCCCGCGGCGTGCTCGATGGCAAACGCGCCACCTGCTATCCCGGCTTTGAGGACGGCTTCCCATCCACGGCCGAGTTCGTCATCGAGAACGTGGTCGAGCACGGCAAGACCATCACCAGCCGCGGACCCGGCACGGCCTTCGATTTCGCCCTGGCTCTGACGCGCGCGCTGGTCGGCGACGCCAAGGCCCGGCAACTCGGCAAAAGCATGTTGCACCTGCGGTGAGATGGAAGCGCCTACGGCTTGCGCGCGGAGATGTAGAGCGAGGTGACGTAATCGCACAGCTTGGCGCCGGCTGGCAACCCCTCGGCGATTGCCGCGTATTGGGGGTCGTTCCAGTGGCTCATCGCCTCGATCGCCTCCGGCTTGCTCTCCAGGCGCACGTCCACAAGCCCCGCTTGGCGGGCCATCGCCGCCGTCTCCCCGGCCAGAACCGCCCCAGCGACACACCCCACCAACGCCTCCACGGATGCCTTCACCGCCTCCGGCAGAGGCTTCAACAACGCTAAGTCGCTCACCGCCACGCGGCCGCCGCGCTTCAGCGCCCGGGCGATCTCCCGCCAGACCTGCGGCTTGTCCGGCGAAAGGTTGATGACGCAGTTCGAAAGGACCACGTCCACGCTGGAGTCCGCGACTGGCAGATGCTCGATTTCCCCGAGCCGGAACTCTACGTTGTCCAGCCCTGTCTGACGGCGAAAGGCGGCGGCGTTCCTGCGCGCCTTGGCCAGCATCTCAGCGGTCATGTCCACGCCGATCACGCGCCCGCGCGCGCCCACGCGGCGCGCGGCGATGAACACGTCGAACCCCGCTCCGCTGCCCAAGTCCAGAACCACCTCCCCTTCGCGCAACGCGGCCAGCGCGGCTGGGTTGCCGCACGAGAGCCCGAGGTTCGCCCCGTCCGGCAGGCCGGCCAGTTCATCCGCGCCGTAGCCCAGACGCCCGGCAAGTTCCGTGGGCGCGGGGGAGCCGCAGCACCCCTTTGCGCCGCAGCACGACCCGCCCCCGCTCGCGATTTTCCCATAGGCCTCCCGCACCGTCTCGTGAACCCGCTCGCCGTTGCAAGAACGTTCGCGCCCGTCCATAGTTGCCCTCCATGCTTTCGGCCAAGCCGCCAGAGCCAAGGGCGTTGACCAGCCGCGCCTTGTGTTGTAATTCTTTATTTCGCCACATATCGAAACGAAAGTCAAGGGCATGGCCGCTTTGTTGAGTCTGCCAATCCCCTTCCTTGTCATGCTGCGCCGTTCGTGGCCGCCGAGGCCGCCGCCCTCCTCGATGCCTCCCCGGCCCCAACCGCCGCGGCCGCGTCTTGGCCTCAGAACCAGATGATCTCCGGCTCGGACGGCTTGGCCGCCGGACGCGTGGCCGTCGATCCTGGCTGGCTGCCGCCGCCGGCGCCCACGAGCCCCACGCTCAACGGACTCGAAACGGCCGGCTCTTCCTTGTCGAGCGGCGCCGGAGGAGTGGACGGCGCACTGGCTGCCGCTGGCCCTGGATGCGCCGGGGCTTCGGCCACCGGCGCCGGAGGATTCGTCCCCGATACCTGCGCCACGCCGCTTCCCGGCGCCGAAGCCGCGCGCGGAAAACCCACCACCGCCACCAGCGCCAGCGACGCCGCAACCGCCACAGGCGCCGCCTTCCACACCCACGACGCCGGCCGGATCCCCACGGGCCTCGACAAACGCTGGCGCACCTCGCTCCAATAGCCTTCGCTGTCACCGGCCATGGGCGCAATTTCCTCCCTCGCCCCGCGCAGCAGATCCCGCATCCGCAGATGCTCTTTCAGTTCCATGTCGCAGACACGGCAGACCTTCAGGTGGCGAGCCATGTCGGCGCGGCCGGCCGCGTCCAGGCCGTCGTCAAGATAGCGGCTCATTCGCCGTCTCACCGCATCGCAACGCATGTCCAGGCTCCTCTCACAGGCCCGCTCGCTCGCGCCGTCTCCGCCCGTCAACCCTCGCCGCGACCGGCGCCACAGCCCCCCGCCCGCGCCGCGACAGAATCACCGCCGCCCAGAGACCCAACAGAATCAACATGCCTGCAAACATCTACTCCGCTCCGAACCGGGCCAGCCACAGGTCGCGGAACAGCTTGCGCGCTCTGTGCAGACGCCATCGCACCGAAACCTCCGGCCGGCCAATCACCTTCGCCACTTCTTCCGTGGGCAGCCCCTCGATTTCGCGCAGCGTCATGACCGTTCGGTACTTGAGCGGCAGTTGATCCAGGATTTCCCACACCGCCTGTCGCTGTTCCGCGGCCTCCGCCGGCAGCGCCGGGTCGCCCTCGGCCCGGTCCGCCAAGTGCTCTTCCAGCGGCAATTCCGAACGCCGCCTCTTGCGCCGCAGCTCGTCAATCGCCAAGTTCACTACGATCCGCCGCAGCCACGTGACGAACGGCCGCTTGGGGTCATAGCGCTTCAAGCCGCGGAACACCCGCACAAACGCCTCTTGAGAGATGTCCCGGGCCAGATGCTCATCACGCAGGAAGCCGTAGGCGGCCGTGTACGCCACCCTGCGGTACTTATCCACCAGAACGCGGAAAGCGGCCTCGTCCCCTTGAGCCGCTTGCGCCACGATCTGCGCGTCTTCGCCGCAGGCTGGCGCCTGCACGGTCTGTTCGCTCACCACGATCCCCGTCGTAACCATGTCCAGCGCCATCGCGTCCATGAGTTCAATCCCTGCGAACAGTATAACCGGGCTTCCACACTCGTTTCTATATACGCCAGCCCCCTGCCTATGTTTGACACCCAACCCGCCAGACTTCACGCCAGCGCAGGACCCATGCGGCAGAGCCGCGCGCGACAAAATTCCCTTGCGCCACCCAAGACCCCGTGTCATAATCAGCGTGCCCATGGCGGTGCGGGAAACGTGGATGCGCGCAACGCCGCTGCTTTATGTAACACTACCGCCAATCAGCGGTTACGTATTTCCGGCCGCCGACCAGCGCCACAAGGAGGCGCCCATGATTGACGCCGCCCGCTTGCGCGAAATCCGGCGACTCTCCCGACGCCCTTACCGCTTTGTCGCGTTCTGCAGCTTCCTCTTGGCTGGTGTCTGCGGCATCCAGGCTCTCATCGCTGGAATCTTCATGCGCTACCCAAGCGGATTCGAGAAGCTTCTTTTCCACGGCTCCCTCAGCCTCGTGCTGATTGCCATCACGCAGGGTCTCGCCGCCCTGCGCGAACGCAACCTCGCCCTCTGCATCACTGAACTCATCTCCGCCATCGCGCCCCCGGAGGAGACCAGCGCGCACAAACCCCCTGCGCCGCCTGGCCTGCCAGGCTCACGCTAACCCTCGGTTGGGCCGGTTCTTAGAGGAGCCACGTCATGCCGCGCCTCCTCACCGTCTGCCCCCTCTGCGCTGTTCTCGCCGCGTGCAAAGCGTCGCCGGCCCAGACCACAGAGTTTCTCGGAGAGCAGCAAGACTTTCAGAACGTCCCGGAGATCAAAGCGTTCCACAAGGCTTGGGCGAAACCCGGCGTCGTCTGGGATAAATACAAGACCATCTACATCGCCCCTGTGGAGGCACGCTTCCTCCGCGAACGTACCGCCTGGCAGAAGATGAGCTTCGCGGAGGTGAACGAGCAGAGCGTCAGGGACCTGGCCGAGTTCACCCGCCAGACGTTCGTTGATGCCCACCGCGCCAACACGCACAAGAACCGCCTTGAGGTTGTCACCAAACCCCAAGCCGACAGCGTGATCCTGGAACTGGCCGTCACCGAAGTCGTACCCACCAACGCGTGGCTTAACGCCGTCTCCCTTGTCGGCGTCATGACCGCCGTGGACAAAGGCTCCGTCGCCATCGAGAGCCGGCTTCGCGACGCGTCGACCAACGAGATCATCGCTAAGTTCGCCGATCGCGAAAGCGGAAAGCAGAGCCTCATCAACGTCAAAGACCTCACGTGGTACTCCCACGCCCGGGACATCATCCGTGAATGGGCGCGCCAGTCCGTCGAAGTCGTCAACGCCGAGGAGGGAAGCGAAATCGCGGACTCGTCCCCTTTCGAGCTCAAGGCCTGGTGAACTCGCCCCCCTATGAGCGCCCCTTCGCCGCATTGATTCGCACGCCCCGTTCGGCTACAATCTCCAGTCGTCGAGCAAACAAAGCCAGAGTGGCGGAATTGGCAGACGCACGGGACTCAAAATCCCGCGGGCTTCACGGCCTGTAAGGGTTCGACTCCCTTCTCTGGCACCACACGAAAAACCCGTAGAACGCTGAGAAACACCGGTTTCAAGGCATTCTACGGGTTTTTGTTTTCCCCAGCCCACAGGCTGGATGCTTGTCGGTTCCTGGCTGGCGAAGCCCCCTTTTTGCCCCCCTTCCGGTACACAGATGGGGTAGACAGAATCGTCGGTTCCCGTGGCGCTGAGACGTCCGCTCAGGTCGCGTGTCAGGCTGGGCAATCTCCTGAGGGCATCGGCCCGATCCTCAAGCCGAGTGTGGCTGTACCAACGCAACGTGAGGTTGATGTCGCTGTGACGCGCCAGGTCCATCGCGGCTTTCGGCATTACGCCAGCCTTGGCAAGCTCAGAACAGAGGCTGTGCCGCAACGCGTGGAAGTCAACGATTCGCCCGGCGCTGTCCTCAGCGGCCAGGAAGTCGGGGTTCTGCGTGGCGACGTCCGCGCCCACCGCCTTCTCCCATCGCGCCCTGGCCGTGGCCAGGTCAGCTTGGACCAGTTCCGCCCCAGCCCGCCGCTTGGGCATCATGGACAACAGCTTGGCCCCGGGCGCCTTGCCCGCCACGTAAGGGGCCAGCATCTCCGCCACTTCGTCCAGCAGCGCCAGCTCAACGTCCTGGCCCGCCTTGTTGCCGATGTAGGAGGCTCGCGTGGTTACAGTAAATGGTCTTGCGGAGATGTTCACGTCGGCGACAACGAGGCTGGCGATCTCGGACCAGCGCAGCCCGGTTCTGGCGGCCAAGGCATAGAGCGCCCGGCGGTCCGCGCCAGTCATGCCGCACAAGATGGCGCCGGACGATGCCGCCTCCTCAAGAAGCATGACCAACTCCGTGCTATCGAGGGCACGCCGCCTCACGCGCTTGTCCAAGGCCTCTGACAGCCTGCCGACGGTCCCCAAAGGGTTGCAGGCCACCCGGCCATGTCTCATCGCCCAGGCGAAGAACCCTTTGACGGACACCATCACCGAGTTGACGGTCCGCGGCGCCAGCCCGGTCTCGCGCGCCTCAGCGCGCCAAGCCTCAAACCCCTCTGGCGCCGCGTCACCCAGGAAGCGCCAGCCGCAGGCGTCCGCAACGCGCTTGACGTGGCCCAGGACGCGCCTGACGTGGTCTTCCGTGTTCTCCTTGCCCCGCAGATGCGCGCCGTAGTCGCCCAGATGCTCGCCAAGGCTCTTGCTGCTGGCCGCGCTCCGCTCAGACACCAGCCCCGCCCGAACCAGGCGCTCAAGCAACTCACGAGGCACGCCATCGAGCCACTGCCGCAGGTCCGCCGACATGGCGGCCCCGGCCGTCTTGACTGCGACGAGTTCCTCCAGCCGAAGCCCCAGCCGAGTCGTGGAGGCCTCATCCCGAAGCCCGGCGATCACGACCTCACGCCGGTCCACGATCAGCCCGATGTAGATGTTCTTGCTCTCACGCTTCCGGCCGTGACGGTCCACATACTTGTGGCGAAACAGCCTCATTGCCCGCCCTCCCGATGACCAGTCCACATGCCGCGCGCGAAGCCACCGGCGCTAACGCCAGCCGCCCCGGCCCCAGCCAACCCTGTGGCGCCGTCGGCAGGGAGAGAACACATCTTCACCCCATGCACCTGGCGCCCGGAAGCAAGAAGTGACTGCCTGCCCATCCGTCCCATCATCCTGTCCTTTCCATTCCCCATGGCTTCATTATTCTCTGGCGCAGCGTTCTTATCAAGCACGGAGCTCAAGGCCTGACGGCATTCAACCGTGGAATGCGCTGCTCCTTGCGGAGCGGCCACACCCATCTCGACCGCGTAGGCGCGCCAGCCGCAATCCACGCCTCGATCTCTTCGCGCCGCCATTTGACGCTTCGGCCGATCTTGAGCGGCTTGGGTAACAGCCCGGCCCTATCCAAGCGCCAGATATGGCTGGGGCTGCAATCGAGTTGCGCCGCCAGCGCGTTCACGTCGAGCAGCAGCGCTCCGCCCACGGCCTGCGTCATTGAGGCGCTGGAAGACGTGGGCGTCGTTCCCTTGCCGGCGGTCCCCGAATCGTCCGGGACGTCTTCAGGGGGCTCGATGGCACTGGGGGTGGGCTGCCTGATCGCAGTTGGCGTCACGTCTCCGTTGCCCGTCGAGGTCTTCGTCATCATACTCCAATCGCTCACCTCAGAAGTCCTTCGCGTAGTGATCGCATGACTCCGCCTTGCGGTTCCGCGCCTGCTTGGGCGCGACAACTCCAAGCTCGTCAAACCCCGGTCCATCCGGCGTCATGGTGAACGCGATCCGCTGGCGCGTACCTTCGCCATGCCGCGCCTTCAGGACCGCCAGCGTTCGCTCGTGCTCCACCCGCGCCACCAGCCCACCGGGGCGCCAGACTTCGCTTTCCTTGGGATCATGGCAGTCCAGCGCCAGAACACAATGACTGTTCCGGGTCAGCGCCGCCGCACCTTGAACCATGTTGAGGTCAATGCCTTCGCGGGCGCCGGGCAACTTGACGGTGTGCGCGGTCAAGAGGATCGTGGCCCCTGTGTTGGCGGCTACGGCCAGCAGCTTCAACACAAAGCGCCGCTCCGCCGCCCACTGTTCGCGGCCCTCAAAGTCGATCTGGCTCAACGGATCAATCACCAGGACGCGCCGCGTCTCCGCCACGGAACCCGCCCATTCCAACACGTCGCGCGCCAGCAGTTCCCCCAGGTCCACCCGGCCCGCCGCGTCCCGCCTCAGCCTTGGATTCGGCCATATACTCGCGCCGATGGTATCCAGCCATTCCGAGTAGTCCTGAACCGTCCGCGCCCGATGCGCCGCGCCTTCCGGGGCGTCGGCCAGCATCGCCCACGACCGCGCCCGCAAGGCCAGGAAACGCCTCAGCAGGTCATCGCGGTTGTCCTCCAAGGGCAGGTAGCCGAAAGCCGCGCCTTGCTCGTGAACGTGCAAAGCGATGCTTGCCACGAAGAAGCTCTTGCCCACCCCCGGCGGGCCGGCCAGGACGCACACCGTCCCCGGCCGCAACGCCTGAGATAACGCGCTCAGACGCGCCCACGGTAGCCCGATGGTCCGGCGCTTGCCTTCGGCTTCTTCGCGCATTGTCTGAGCCAGCCCCGCCGCGCCCGATGCTGGCGGCGTCGCCGGTATCGCGGGAACCCTTGGCGAAGTGTCCGGCGCCGGCGTCCGCCGTGGCCTTGGAGCTTTCAACTTCTGGCCGGCCTCGTGGCGCCCGTACTTCTGCGCATTTTTCAGAATGACCGTAAGCTCTTGATCGTCAAGCGGAGGCGTGTTTTTCTTTGCGTTCCATGCCGCCAGCAGCCTCCAGGCGTCCACCTCGCTCAAAGCGAAGTCACACAACAGGAAAGCAGCCACGCGATACGCGGCTTGGTTCCGCCCATTGTTCTCTGCCGCGCCCTCGATGTGCTCGACATACAGCGTTGCCCGTTGCAGAGCATCACCCCCGTTGCCGGGCAGGGCGCCTCCCGTGCCCACTGTGGCTTTCGCGGGCGTCCCATCGCCCGGTCCGGCCTCGGTGGGCTTGTGCGCGTCCAGAAACGCCGCCAGCTTCGCGGCCAGTTTGCCTGCGTCCACCGACCGCCCCGGTTCGCAGTAGAGCAACTCGCACTGCGCGGCCGGAGCCTTGTGATTCAGGAACCCAGGCAAGCGCATGATGCGGCTCGGATTCCTGACGGTCGAATCAGACCCCAACACGGCGGCCAGGTTCGCCACGATCCGCGAGACGATCTCTGGCGCGGCCGGTTCGCTCAATCTCCAGTAAGCGTGTGTGCCGTGCCCGGAGTTCAACACCATGCCCGGCAAGGGCAAGCCCGCGGCCTCGATGGTTCTCCACGCCTCACGCGCGCCCACCCCGTCAAAGTCGCTCCACACAACCCGGCCCGGCAGACAGTCCGCGTCCGATCCGCCGCCGTCCGCCTTGCGCGGCATGACACCGACAAACAGATTCGCGCCTTCGCGGTTCGCGGCCAGCAGGTCATCGGCCATGCTGGGCAGGACCGCCGCCCGAATCCACTGGCGCGGCCAGGGGCAGCGGTCCCCACGTTGCGCGGGCAGGGGGCGGAGTTCGATCATGTCATCCGGCGCCCACACAAAGCCCGCATAGGCGGCCAGGGCTGCGGCTGGCGCCCAGGTCCGGCGCGGCTTGGGCTGGGCTGGGCAGGTTGTCTCCGTCGTGGTCACGTTGTGTCCCTTTCAGCAGCGACGGCAGCGGCCTCGATGGTCTCGATGGTCTCTGG
>CAYYEE010000046.1:0-16035 GCA_964470775.1 uncultured Planctomycetota bacterium
CGTTGGCGGGCTGAGGCGCCATGTCCCCGCCGACGTGGTGTCTTTTTCAACGGGCTGCTACACGTCGGATCACTCCGCCGCCACGGGTCCGCCCGCGGCAGGGGCGCACGTCTCTCCTTCGAAGAAGTCCGGCTCGACGGCGATTCGCCCCGGCGCGTAACCTCCGCCAAAGCCCATCTTGATCAGTTCCTGGACCGCGCGGTACGCCACCTTTTGGTGGGGGTTGTCCACACGCGTGATCTTGCGGCCGTTCCACACGCCAAAAGACTCCCGGCAGTAGCCCAGGACGGATAGCGCTTCGGGGACGCGCGTGCCGCGTTCGCGCAAGTGGTCGAGAGCCATGTGCGCGGGCTCGTCTGGACCGATAAAAAGGGCGGTGGGAGGGGAGGAACTGTCCAGGGCGCGGTCCAGGCTCTGTGCGATCTCAGAGGCCATTTCCTTGGGGGACATGGTTGGGAAGGGCTGAAAGTCCACGCGCAGGTCAGGGGCGTTTTCGAGTTTGACGCAGGCGAAGCGGGTGGGGCCGGTCAGGCCGATGCGTGGCATGAGCAGGACGTGGCGGTGGCCGAGGCGATAGAGGTATTCGAGCGCCAGACGGCTGGCGGCGTTGGGGTCGGGACGCAGGTAGTTGTCCCACCCGTTGTCCGTTCCCGCGCATACGTAAGGCAGCCGCGCCTTGACGGCTGCGTCGAGCCACGGCTTCACTTCTCTGTCCTGAGACTCGGCCGGCATCAGCAGCAGGCCGTAGGTTTTGCGGGCGTACTTGGCGATATTCTCATTGGAGGACACGGTAATCAGCGGGATTTCGGCTTCCTTACAGGCGGTTTGGGCGCCGACAAGGACGTCCCACTGCGCCCGCCGAACCTGTTCGTGAAGGACGCGGAAGTCCACCACCAGAACAACGGCCTCCAGCGGGCAACGCTCAGCCACGAATGTGCCCCGGCCAGGTCGAGTGACCAGGCGGCCCGAAGCGCAGAGCTCCGCGAGCGCTCGGCGGACCGTCATGGGCGCCACGTCGTAGATTCCGCACAACTCGCGGATGGGGGGGATGGCGTCGCCCGGCTTGAAGCGGCCTTGGACGATCTGTGCTTCCAGTTCTTCGGCCACCTTACGGAATGTGTAGGCCGTTGTCGTCATAGGGGTTCTGTGGGCGCAGCGGTCAAAGTGTAGTAGCACGCTATGTATTGCTATAATCTGAGTATAGTCGTGCCGAGCGTCAGTGTCAAGGGAATTCCGCAACCGCCTAACGGCCCAACGGCCACGGTTCCTTGGAAAGAAAAACGAAACGGGCGCAAGAGAAAGCAAGCAACAGCACAGGACACTCCAGAGCGCAAGACACTGGGAGCGGAGTGAACGAGCCGGACCTCGAAAAGGACATGGCGCCGTCATGCAAAAGGGCTTAATGAGGCCGGCCCGGATTAAGTCATATGGCGCCCGCCACGACGGGAACGCCGAATGGATGTTTGGAACACTCCGTTTCAGGAACACACCGCTCCCTGGACTTGACAGACTTGCTCATGGAGGTCCTCTGGCCGCAAACTAACTTGTCTTACGACGTGCGGCGCTGCCGCGGAACCGATGGAGGATTGTCATGGACGAACGCTGGCTGAAGATCGCGTGCGAGCTGCTGGCGCTGCCTACGGCGCCGCTGGTGGAAGGGGCGGTGGCGGGGTGGGTGCGGCGCTTTGCCGAGGCGCGGGGGCTGGGCGTGGAGGCGGACCGCTGGGGCAATCTGCTGGTTCGCTATGGGCGGCGCCAGCGCGGCCAGCGGCCGCTGGCGCTGTGCGCGCACATGGACCACCCCGGTTTTGTGGCAGGCGGGACGGGCCGCGATGGTCTGTTGCGGGCGTGGCGGCGCGGTGGCGTCCCGCGCGATTTGATCGCGGGCGCCAAGGTGCGGTTCTTCAGTGACGGGAGATGGCTGCGCGGCGTTGTCGAGTCGGTGGCCAAGGCAGAGAGGCCGGGCAAGGGCTTGCCGGTCACGATTCGCGTGGCTGGCGCCGTGGCGCCGGGCAGCCCAGGGATGTGGGACTATCCGTCGCCGGTCGTGCGCGGGACGCGGCTGTACGCGCGGGGACACGACGACGTGACGGGCGCGGCCGCCATCTGCTGCGCGCTGGACGAGGCGCGGCGGCGCAAGCTGACGGGCGAGGTTCTGGCGTTCTTCACGCGCGGCGAGGAACTGGGCATGGTGGGCGCGACCGGCGCCTGCCGCGAGGGGTCGCTGCCCAAGGACGCGGTGGTCGTGGCCTTGGAAACGAGCCGGGCCTTTGTTCACGCGCCCTTGGGCGGCGGCGCCGTGGTGCGGGTGGGCGACAAGGCGAGCATCTTTTCGCCTGACGTAACGCGCATGCTTTGGCGCGCGGCGCGGAAGGTGGCGGCCAGGGACAAGAGAAGGCGCTATCAGCGCAGGTTGATGGACGGGGGCACATGCGAATCCACGACTTACGGAGCTTGGGGATATGACGCGGGCGGGCTGTGTTTGCCGCTGGGCAATTACCACAACGTGGACTGGGACCGGATGCGCTTGGGGCCGGAATTTGTGGACCTGGGCGACTACGGCAGCCTGGTGGCGCTGTTGGTTGCGCTGATCGGCCAGGGGACCAAGGACCTGGACAAGGACGGCGCCGCGACTCGCGCCGTGATGGAGGCGCGCTTCGAGGCGTGGAAGGAGGAACTGGCGGGGGGAGGGCGGGTCTGACAAGCCGGGCAGGTTCGACATGTCCGACAAGTCAGACATGTCACGCGAACACCGCCAGTTGACAGCGCGGCGCGGCCAGGGGATCATGTTTGCCACGGCGACGTTGACCGCCGCACGTCTACAGGAGAGGCGTTTGGGCAAAGGCGAGCAGAGGTTCGGGAACAGGGGCAGCGTCAAAAAGGCGGTGAAGGCGTTTCGCGCTTCACGCAAGGACCATGTGCGCGACAAGAGCTGGCGCCGCGCCACGCCCGAGCAGGACCTGGACGCGGCCGAGGCGCGCGACCTGAAGATGCGGCGCTCGCGCGAGAACCTGCCGTCGTCGCTGGTCAAGCTGCTGGCCGAGCTGGCGGATCGGGGTACCGTGGACTTCTCGGCGCCAGGGGTTGAGACAGGAGTGGTGGCCAGCGCGCGCAAGAAGGAGTGCCTGGTTCTGGTCGGCGACGAGACCGTGGAGTGCGTCATCCCCACGGACCTGGCGCTGTTTCAGAAGATGACCGTGGCCGTGGGCGACCGCGTTGCCGTGGCGCGGGATAAGGGCGCGGCCGTGGTCACAGGCGTGGCGCCGCGGCGTTCGCGCCTGGCGCGGCCCGACCCGCACATCCCGGGCATGGAGCGCGTGCTGGCGGCCAACGTGGACCTGGTCGTGGCCGTGGCGTCCGTGGCGCAGCCGGGGTTCAGCGCGGGCATGGTGGACCGGTGTTTCATAGCCGCGCAGCGCGGCGGGGCCGAGGCGCTGCTGTGCCTGAACAAGATGGACCTGGGCCAAGCGCCGGACGAGGCCGCGGTCTACCGCCAGATGGGTATGAGGGTGATCGAGACCTCGTGCGTGGACGGGCGGGGCATCGAGGAATTGAAGACGGCGCTGGGGCAGAGGACATGCGTGTTTGTGGGGCATAGCGGGGTGGGCAAGTCGTCGCTGCTCAACGCGATAGACCCCAGCCTGGGCGCCAAGGTGGGGCCCGTTCGCGAGAGCGACGGCCGCGGCCGGCACACGACCACGTTCGCCTCGCTGCGGCGGCTGGCCTGCGGGGCGTGGGTGATCGATACGCCCGGCGTGCGAGAGTTCGGGCTTTGGCGCATGTCGCCCGAAGAGGTGAGCTACTACTTCCCGGACTTCAAGGCGCTGCCGCCGTGCAAGTTCCGCGATTGCGGCCACACCCACGAGCCCGGCTGCTCGGTGAAGGCGGCCGTGGAAAGCGGGGCGCTGGCGACGATGCGCTATGAGAGCTACCTCCGGATTTTGGAGTCGCTGGAGAAGGAGGAGTAGGGGGCTGGCGATGAGCCAGTCTGAATCATTCATGGAATCCGTTCAAGTTGAGGCGTGTCCCATGAGCTCGGACTTGTTGTCGCGGTTGAAGGAACTGAAAGAGCGCCGCAACGCGGTGATCCTGGCCCACAACTACCAGCGGCCGGAGGTCCAGGACGCGGCGGACTATGTGGGCGACTCGCTGGGGCTGGCGCAGCAGGCCGCCGCCACGCAGGCCAGTGTGGTGCTTTTCTGCGGCGTGGATTTCATGGCCGAGACCGCGGCGATCCTCTGCCCGGACAAGGTGGTGCTGTCGCCCGACCGGCGCGCTGGCTGCCCCATGGCGAACATGGTCACCGCGCGCGAGCTGCGCCAGGCCAAGGCCAAGGCGCCGGACGCGGTGGTGGTTTGCTATGTCAACAGCACGGCGGAGGTTAAGGCGGAGAGCGACTACTGCTGCACGTCGGCGAACGCGGTCAAGGTGCTGAAGGCCGTGCCCGCGGGCCGGCGCGTTTTGTTCGTGCCTGACCGCAGCCTGGGCGAGTACGCCGCGCGCAAAGCAGGCCGGGACGTGATCCTCTGGCCCGGCTATTGCCCCACGCATCATCGCATCCTCGCGACGGACATCCAGAGGGCGCGCCAGGAACACCCCGACGCGCTTGTGGTGGTTCACCCTGAGTGTCTCACGGAGGTTGTGGACGCCGCGGACCACGTGGCCAGCACCACAGGCATCCTGAAGTTCTGCCACGACAGCCCCGCGCGGGAGTTCGTCATCGGCACGGAGATTGGGCTTCTGCACCGGCTGGCCAAGGAGAACCCCGAGAAGCGCTTTTTCGCGGCGAGTGTCTTGTCCGACTGTCCTAATATGAAACTGAACACGCTGGAGAAGATGGTGTGGTCTCTGGAGGACATGGAGTTCCGCGTGACCGTGGCGCCGGACGTGGCGGCCAAGGCCAAGCGGGCCATCGCCCGGATGCTGGAGCTGGCGTGAGGGCATGACCCTTGTCATAGACAACTATGACTCTTTCACCTACAACCTCGTTCAGCTTCTTGGCGAGGTGGGGGAGAGGGACATCGAGGTCTATCGCAACGACGAGATCACCGTGAGGGGCGTGGCGCATCGCCGGCCGCGGCGGATCATCATTAGCCCGGGCCCGTGCACGCCGCTGCAGGCTGGAGTCTCCAACGACGTCGTGCGCGCGTTCGCGGGGCGGATCCCCATCCTCGGCGTGTGTCTGGGGCATCAGTGCATTGGGCACGTCTACGGCGCCAAAGTGGAGCGGGCACGACGTATGATGCATGGCAAGACTTCCCTAGTGAGGCACACAGGTCATGGAATCTTCGAAGGCTTGAAGAATCCCTTTGTGGCCATGCGCTATCACTCGCTATGGGTGAAGCGCGACACGATACCGGCCGCGTTGGACGTGTGCGCGTGGTCGGACGACGATGAAGTGATGGCTATGGCCGCGCCGAGCAAGGCGTTGTTTGGCGTGCAGTTTCATCCCGAGTCCTTCATGACCGATGAGGGGCCGAAGCTGATGAAGAACTTCCTCCGCGTTGAGGCGTGACGCGTTCTCATCAGCGCTCGCCTCCATCGCGTGTCAGGGGCATTGCGCCATGCTGCGTTGCAGTCTCTGCGGCCGGCCGTGTTTTGCTTGACGCTGGCAAACACACGGTGTCGCGATGAATCACCCGAGGCGCGAGTGTCGTATCTGCGGCGAGCGAAGTATTTACGCACTTGCTTCACGCGAATTGCCCGTGCCCGAACGCCGCGGTTCGTCAACCTTTTCCACCCGAAGCTGTCAGAAGTCGCCCGAGTTATCCACAGAAAAAAGTGAGTTATCAACAGTCTGCAGTCACTGCGTCTCTTCAGCCATGTAGGGGATTGTCGCAGGGGGAGCCGACAAAGGGGCTGTTGTTCCGAAAATGTTATTGAACCTTCCGCGCATAGCGTAACATTCTATTTTTGAAAGCGTTACGCGTATTGTTACGAATGAGGTGTCATGTTTGGGCCAAGTTTTTGGCGCCACAAGTGCTAGAAGGCGTGTTCAAAGGAGAACGCCCAGGCGCTGCAGTTTCGGATGATTTACACAAGTTATCCACAATGGCGAAGGGAGCGAGAAAAAGGGCGGCAAACTCGGCTTTTCTGGCGTGTCCGGCGCTTGACGCAACACATGCGATATCGGCGCGTTACGCGAGTCAATGGTTTGGCGAAGTTGAGGACGGGCCGGCAATGGCGAGTCGAGGGCATGCCGTGCGCCGCGCGCAGAGCAGATGAGAAAGCGTTCGTGGGCGATGTGGGCCCAACGCATGGTGACTCAAAAGCGCGAGAGGAAGTGTCTGGTCCGCGCAAGTCCGCGACGCGCTTGGCTTGGTCGCGGCAGCCCATGCGACCACCTGGTACCGCGCGCTCGATCTCGTCGGCGCAGACAATCGCGCGGCGAATGCACCGGTTTGTCGCCCACGCGATTCCAGCCCGGAATTTGAGAATGTCGAGGCGCCGAATTCAGGCCGTTTTCGTGCGAGAAAAGGCTTTTTGCGCGCTTTCGGGAAATAATGTTGACAGGCCTCTTACTGGATGATAGCATAACACGCCTTCGTCGAACGGTCCGCGGTTGTGGCGCTCGGACATCTCAACAAAAATCGGCCCTGTTCCGGGGGTATGTCGTGCCCTGGGACCAAGGGCGATGGCTTCTGCGGTCAGCAGGATTCCATGAGCACACCTTTGTCGGTAGCAAAGCAACAGGCTTGGCCGGCTGTCTTGGAGGACATCAAGGCAGAGATCGGTGACCGGCGATACAACCTGTGGCTGGGGCATATCGAGCTTATCCGCTTTGACGAAGAGCGCGTCGAAATCGGCGTGCCAAACCTCTTCATCCAGGAGTGGTTGGAGAAGCATTTCCGCGGGCTTGTGGAAAAGGCGTGCGCCACCCGGCTGGGGGCATCGCCTGAGATCAAGTTCGTCATCGCGGGCAAGCTTTTCCGCGATTCGAGGGAAAAGGCTCGGCAGACCGAGGCGGAAATCGTCGTCCAAGGGGCGCGAGAGGGGCGGCAGGGCGCGGCGAACAACATCAATCCTGACTTCCGCATGGACACGTTCGTGCAGGGGCCTTGCAACCGGCTCGGCTATGCCTGCGCGCAGGAGCTCATCCAGGGCAACGGCGGCGCGTTCCGGCCGCTGTTCATCCACAGCGACTCCGGGCTGGGCAAGACCCATCTGCTCCAAGCCGTGTGGTGGGCCATGCACGACAGCGGCTCCGGCCGCCGCGCCGAGTACGTCCCAGCCGAGGAGTTCACCAACCAGTTCATCTACGCCATGCGCCGCGGCAAGCTCGACGCCTTCCGGTCCAAGTACCGCAAGGTGGACGTGCTGCTCATCGACGACGTGCACTTTTTCGCGGAAAAGCGCAGCCTGCAAGAGGAGTTCCTGCACACCTACGACGCGCTTGTGGGCGAGGACAAGCAGGTGGTGCTGGCCAGCGACGTGCACCCCAAGCTGCTCAAGGAGTTCAAGGAAAGCCTCGTGAGCCGCTTCGCGTCAGGCATGGTCGTCGGCTTGGGACGGCCCAACCAGGCCATGCGCGTGGAGATCCTGCGCAGCCGCGCGTTGCGCGCGGGCAAGACGCTCGACGACAGCGTGCTGGAGTTTCTGGCCGGCCACTTCGACGGCAGCATCCGCGAACTGTGCGGCGTATTGATGACGGTCATCGCTTACGCCAGCCTGGCGCGGCGGCGCGTGGACGTGTCGCTGGCGCGCGAGGCCCTGGCCGGCATCAGCCACGCCCGCCCCGCGGCGCTCGACCTCGCTCTCATCGAGCGCGTCGTCAGCGAACGTTTCGGCGTGTCTCAAAAAGACCTGCACTCGGGCCGGCGCACCAAAGCCATTGCTCTGCCCAGACAAATCTGCATGTACTTGGCGCGGGAACTGACGCAGTCGCCTTGCGTCGACATCTCCAGGCATTTCGGCGGCAAGCATCACACCACGGCTGTATTCAGCCACCGGCGCGTCGCCGAGCTGTGCCGCGCTGACCGCGACCTGTCCGAGCGCGTGGCGGACATCCGGGAGCAGTTGCTCAAGATGGCGCCGCGGTAGCGCAAAGCCGGAGCCTGAGGACGGCAACGCCGGCCCATATGGCCGGCGTTTGGCTTTAATCGGCGCCGTCCCCACAGGACCCGCAAGCCCCGCTTGTCCTGTGAAAGCGGACGAAGACCCTTTACTCGCGCTTGGCCGTCACAATCAGCCGCGGCGTATCTTTGCCGTAGGGCCGCAGGTCATAGTCGCCAAAGCGCGCCTGCACGCGAAACCCCGCGCTGGCCAGCATGCTCTCCAGCTCCTCCATCGCGTAGGGCCGCAGGACAAACCAGCAGTCGCGCTTGCCCTTGGGTGAGATGATCGTCTTCAGCGCGTAGAGGCGGTGTTCGGCCTCATCGTACTCAAACTGCTCGATGATCGTGATCTGGCTGAGCGGGTCCTCCACGCGGCGCTCGGGCTGGAGGCGGGGCAGGATGTGGGACGGGTTCTGGTTGTCCACGTAGAGCCGGCCGCCGCGCCGCGTCACGCGCGCGATCTCGCGCAGGTGCAACAGGTTCTCGTCTTCGCCGAAGTACCCCAGCGATGTGTAGAGGCAAAGAGAAGCGTCGAAGCGCTCGTCGGCAAAGGGAAGCAGCCGCGCATCGGCCCGAGCCAGAGCGGCCCCCGGCGCGCTGGCCGCGGGCTTGCCCGCCAGCGTCATCTGCGTGGGCGAACGGTCAAAGCCCACGAGCCTGAGCCCATGACGCGCCAGCCAGGGCAAATGGCGCCCGAACCCGCAACACGCGTCGAGCACCCTTTGCCCGCGCCGCAGCCGCACCGCGCGCACAGCCGCCTCCGCCTCTTTCGCCGAGCGCTCCGGCGTCAGCTCCGCGCCGTACATCAGCAGATAGTCCGGCCCGAAGAACGCATCCCACCACCGCGCAGGCGCGCGCGCCTTCAGGTTCGGCCACGACGGGCGATGTTCAAGCGGATGGGACATGGGCGTTCTAAGGAGCAAGGCGGGCCGGGTCAGCGCTTCCACGGCCTGGCGACAAGGTCATAGCCCTGCGCGGCGGTGATCACGGCATCGAAGAACCGGCCGGGCTTGGCGTTGGCCGCGCGCAACAGCGTCACGCCGTCCACATCGGGCGCCTGGCCGTAGAAGCGCGAGATGAACGCGCCCTTGCGGCCTGGCGCGGGGCTGTCCACCAGCAGCATGCAGCGCTGGCCCATGCGCGCGGCGTTGCGGCGGGCCGCGATCTCCTGCTGCGCGGCCATGAGTTCCGCATAGCGCCGGTCCTTCTCCTTTTGGGATACGCGCCGCGGCAGACGGGCCGCGGCCGTGCCTTCTTCAACGGAATAGGTGAAGGCGCCGAGATGGTCGAACTCGATGCGCTCTACAAGGCGGAGCAGCTCGTTGAACTGCGACGCCGTTTCGCCGGGGAAGCCAACAAGAAACGTCGTGCGCAGCACAAGCCCGGGCACGCGCGCGCGCAGCTTGTCGATCAAATCCAGACACTGCTTCTGCGTCACGCGGCGGCCCATGCGCTTGAGGATGGGATCGGAGAGATGCTGAAGCGGAACATCCACGTAGCGGCACAGCGTGGGCAGGTCCTGATATGCGGAGATCAGGTCGTCGCTGAAGTGCGCGGGGTGGGTGTACATCAGCCGCAGCCACGCCTTGCCCGTCACCGCGGCCAGGCGCGGCAGGAGGCGCGCCAGCGAAGCGCCGTCTTTGCGGTCGCGGCCGTAGGACGTGGTGTCCTGGGCAATGATGATGATTTCGCGAGCGCCCTGCCCGGCCAGGCGCGACGCCTCGGCCACCACGGCGCGCGGCGGCTCGCTGCGCAGGGAACCGCGGATCAGCGGGATGGCGCAATAGGCGCAGCGGTTGTCGCACCCGTCCGCGATGCGCAGAAAGGCCACGTGCGGCAGGCCGAAGCGCAGCCGCGCGCAGCCGCGGGGCCTCAGCCCGCACGCGCGCACCACCGCCTCGGCATCGCCCACGCCGGTGAACGCGTCCACCTCGGGCAGCTCAACCGCCAGCTCGTCCGGATGGCGCGCCACCAGACACCCAGCCACGATGAGCCGCTGGCATGTCCCCTCGTCCTTCAGCTTCGCCGCGGCCAGGATGGTGTTGACCGACTCCTCTTTGGCCGAGGCGATGAACCCGCAGGTGTTGATGACCACCGTGTCCGCGTCGCGCGGGTCCTCGCAGATCAGCGCGCCGGCCTGGACCAGCGCGCCGAGCATCTTCTCCGAGTCAACCTGATTCTTGGCGCAACCTAGCGACACCAGATGCACGCGCGGCGGGCTACTCGCCGGGGCTTTCCTGCTGGACGTAGTCTTCAATATCTTTGACGCTCACGAGCACTTCGCGGGCCTGGCTGCCCTTGTAATCGCCCAGCCAGCCGATCTCGGCCATCATGTCCACGAGCCTCGCGGCGCGCGAATAGCCGATCTGGAACTTGCGCTGCAAGAGCGACACCGAGCCGCGCTGCGTCTCGGCGATGGCCTTGGCCGCCTCGACGAACAATTCGTCGCGCTGCCAGGGCGGAATCTCGTTGGCCGCGCGCTGGCGCACCAGCTCTTCGTCGAACTCCGGCTTGGCCTGCTCCTTGAGGTAGTTCACGACCCTGCGGATCTCGGCGTCGCTGACATAGGCGCCCTGGGCGCGGATGAGCTTGGACGAGCCCGGCGGCAGGAACAGCATGTCGCCCATCCCCAGCAGCTTTTCGGCGCCGTTGCGATCCAGGATGGTGCGGCTGTCCACCTTGCTGGCCACTTGCAGCGCCATGCGCGAGGGCAGGTTGCTCTTGATGAGACCGGTGATGACGTCCACCGACGGCCGCTGCGTGGCGATGACGAGATGGATGCCCACGGCGCGCGACTTCTGGGCCAGGCGGATGATGGAGTTCTCGACCTCTTTGTTGGCCACCATCATCAGGTCGGCCAGCTCGTCTATGATGATGACGATGTAGGGCAGATGGGTGGGGAAGTCTTCGAGGTCGCTGTCGGGGTCGGCGCCCAGCCGTTCGCGCACGCCCTTCTCGCCCAGCGCGTTGAACGACACGATGTTGCGCGCGCCCACCGCGGACAAGCTTTCGTAGCGCTGGTCCATCTTCTGCGTGGCCCATTCCAGGATGGACGTGGCCTTCTTCATGTCCACCACGACCGGCGCGAGCAGGTGGGGCACTTCCTTGAACGCGGCGAACTCCACCATCTTCGGGTCAATGAGCAGGAGTTTGAGGTTCCGCGGCGATTGGGTCAGCAGCAGGCTGACGATGAGGGAGTTGATGCTGACCGACTTGCCTGTGCCCGTTGCGCCAGCGATGAGCAGGTGGGGCATCTTGGTCAGGTCGTCGACCAGGGGAACGCCGGACGCGTCGCGGCCGATGATCAGCGGGATGCCGTAGTTGCGCCACTTGGATTCGGATTCCTCCAGCACGCTGCGCAGCGTCACCGTGTGGCGCCGGGAGTTGGGGACCTCGATCCCGACCGTGGACTTGCCCGGGATGGGCGCCACGATGCGCACGCTGGTGGCGCTGAGCGAGCGGGCGATGTCGTCGGCCAGGCCCACGATGCGCGAGATCTTGACCCCAGGCGCGAGCTTGAGCTCGTACATGGTGATGACGGGGCCGCGGTCCGGGTTGGGCAGAACCTGCGCGTCCACGTTGAACTCGCGCAGGGAGTTCTCCAACAGGCGCCGCGTCTCTTCCAGGCGCGCTTCGTCGACCTCGCCCATCTTGGGGCCAGGGTCGAGCAAATCGAACCCGGGCATGACGTAGGGCTTGTCAGACCCCGCGGGCTTGCGTTTCCTGGGCGGCTGGGGCGGCGGCGCGGGCTTGGCCGCGGGGCCCCCGGCCGCGACCGCTTCCGGCTGGGGAGCGTCGTCCGGCGGCTTCTCTTTCTCTTCCGTGGATTCGTCCCCGACCTGCGCGCTCACCGCTTGTTCGGGGATGGTGGCGTCTTCACTGTCGTCTTCTTCGTCTGGGCCAAGGTCCAGGTCCTCCTCTTCGAGCCGCGTGGTCTCGATGAGGTCCTCCACGCCGGTGTGCTCTGGCGGAGCGGTCTTTTCAGGCCGGTCGGACTCGTCCGACTTGTCTGACCTTTCTGCTCCGTCCGATTTGACGGGCGCCGGCGCGCCCGCCGACTTGGGCAGCAGCAAAGGTTCCGTTGGGGCCGAGGGCTTGGCCTGCGTCTCGATGGCGGCCGGCGCGGCGCTGGCGGCGGCCGGCTGCGTAGTCGTCGTCATTGTGATGGGCGTCAGGTCAAAAGGCGGCGGCGGCGCGGCCGAACGGTCGCGGATCAGAACGCTGGCCTCTCGCTCCGGCCCTGCGTCCAGCACGTGCTTCAGGCGCTGGCGGTAGAACTTGCGCTCCTGCCACTTGGCGCGGGCCCGCAACCATTGGGCCTTGACCCATGCGAAGAACCGGAAGCAGGCGGGCTCGGTGAGGAAGATCAGCGAGCCCGCGAAAATGGCCAGGACCGCGATCCACGCGCCCCATCCGCACGGCCCGAAGATGAAACGGTTGAGCACGCGGCCGCACAGACCTCCGGGCCCGGTGAACGTCTCGGCTTTGCCGCCGGCCACGAGATCGGCCAGGCACGCCCAGGCGGCCAGGAAGAAGGCCGCGGACACGAACCGTTTCCATCGCCGGGTAATGGGCCGGCGGCGGAAAAAGGTCCACGCCGCCGCGGCCGAAAGCAGCGGCAGGCCATAGGACGCGAAGCCCAGGGACATGCGCAGAAAGCCGCTCACCGCCGCGCCTACGCGGCCTCCCTTGTTGGCGATCTGCGCGTTCGAGGGATAGTCGGAGAACGGGGGATCGCCTGGGCTCCATGACACGATGGCGATGAACAGATAGACGGCAAGCCCCCCGAGGAGCACGCCCCACACAATGGCCCGCGTCAACGGCAGGGGGGCGACGGCTTCCTGGCCGCTCTTTTCGTCAGTCATGGCGTTCGCGATTCCGAGTCTATGAGTGGGCCGCAACAAGCGCGGCCCGGCCGAGGCATTGTACCAGAACCCAGCGCCACGGAGAACGCCGTCAAACCCCTTCAGCGATCCGTTCATCCCATCCATGCCGTCCGCCCTGTCCACCCCGTCCGAACAACCGTCAGCCCAACCGCGACCGCGCAACGCCCGCTAAGCGAACCCAGACTCGCGACAAAGCGATGGAAAACTACCGCACAATATGGTAAATTTACTTTCGTGGGAGTGGACCTGTTGGGATTGGTCCTGGCCCGGCTTGAGAGAAGGTGACCATTATGCTCAGGACTTTGGCCATGAGGGCAGGCATCCTATGCTTGGCGTTGGCCGCGGCGGGCACGGCTTTGGCTGCGCCGCTGCAACTGGTCAAGGACGGCAAGTCGGCTTTCGTGATCTATCTGGACGCCGCGGTGCCTAAGTCGGTGAAGCTGGCGGCGGAGGAGTTGCAGCGCGTGGTGGCCGTGGCGACCGGGGCGAAGCTGCCGATCGTGAACGCGCCCGCGCAGCCGATGGTCTGCCTGGGTGACAACGACGCGGCGCGCAAGGCCGGCCTTTCGTCGGAGAAGATGGCCGATGAAAGCTTCCGCATCGTGACTAAGGACGGCAACCTGTTCATCATCGGCAAGGACTGGCCGGACAACGACAAGAAGTGGATTCGCTGCGACAGCACAGGCACGCTGTTCGGCGTCTACGAGTTCCTGGAGCGCGTGGTGGGCGTGCGGTGGCTCATGCCGGGCGAGTGGGGGGAGGATATCCCGGCTCACGCGGGCGGGTTGACGCTGGCGTCCATGGACGTAACCGGCCAGCCTGCCGTGCCATCGCGCTATCTCTCGGGCGACCTCGGGGCTATGCCTGGCGTGTTCATAGACAGGGCGGAGGCGGACAGGTGGTCCCTGCGCAACCGGTTGGGCAGCAGCATCGCGCCCGCTTATTCGCACGCGTGGACCAAGCATCCCGGAGTGGAGGCGCTCAAGGGCCATCCGGACTACATGGCCATGCGTGCCGACGGAACGCGTGAACCGCCCTTTGAGGGCAAAGAGGGGTCCGCGCAGATGCTTAGCGTTCGTTACTGCCTGACTTCCCCTGGCTTGATCCAGGCCTACGCGGACAGCGTGATGCGCGCGTTCGCGGCCAACCCCAGGCTTTTTGCCGAGTCCATGTCGCCCAGCGACGGGGGGTGGATGTGCGAGTGTCCGGAGTGCCTTAAGTTCAAGGAGACGGACACGAGCGGGCCTTGGGGCGACTACATGGGGCGCGGCTATTCCTATACGCCGCTGGTTCTGCATTTCTACAACGCGGTGGCGCGGATCGTGGGCCGGGAGTACCCGGATCGAATGGTAGGAGGGTACGCCTATCAGGAATACCTGTTCCCGCCAGCGAAGCCTGTGCGATTGGAGCCTAACGTCTTCATCCAAGTGGCGTACGTGAACGGCTATGGCTACAAGCTTTACAAGCCGGAGATTCTGGGGGACTTTGCCAGGTTGTTCGCGGAATGGGCGGCTTGCACGCCCAATCTGGGGTACACGGCGTTCGCGCCCTGGATGCGCGATAACGTGGGCGCGCCTCTGCCACCGGCCATCTCGATCATGAAGACCACGGCCGAGGCGTTCAAGCGCCTCCGCGTGAAGCGGCTGGACTACTGCGGTCACGACGCGTGGGGCAACGGGGGCGTCAAGAACTACCTGCTGGCGCGGCTGATGTGGGACCTGAACACGGACTTGGACAATCTCTATCGCGAGTACCTGGAGCGGGCGTACGGCCCGGCCGCGCCGGAGATCGATCGGATCTATGCGCTGGTGGAGGAACGGCTGCGGGCCTATGTGATCGAATCGCCTCGCATTGACCACGAGGTATGGTATGACACAGTGGCCATCGTTCACGCGCCGATCTTTGACGAGATGGAAAAGCTTTACGGCGAGGCTTTGAACAAGCCCAAGGCCACGGCGCAGCAAAAGCGGCTGGAGATGTTCGGCGACAATTTCGTGATGTTGCACTGGAACATGCGCCATGCGCGGCTGGTCAAGAACCCGGAGGCGTCGCGGTTCTACATGAGCGACGAGGCATACCGGCGGTTCCTCGGCGAGCGCGCGGACAAGACCTTTGCGCTCAACGCTCGCGCCGAGGTGGTGAAGAGGATGGCGCGGCACGGCAACCGGCCCCAGATGGTCTTGTGGCCAGGGCCGGAGGACCGCGCGCTGGATATCCCACGCCTGCGCGCGGGCGTGGCGCCGCCGAAGCTGGACGGCGACCTTTCCGACGCGGCGTGGCAGGGGGCGGCCGTGGCGGACGCGTTCCGGTCCATCGGCCGACTGGAGATGCCGGTAGAGCTGGCTTCGACGCAGACGACGGCCAGGCTGGTCGCGGACAGCGACACGCTGTACCTGGCCGTGGAGTGCGCGGAGCCGGACCCGAAGGCCATCCGCAAACACTGCGCAACCGCGAACAGCCGGACGATCCTGGAGGATAACGTGGTGGAGCTCTGGATCTCGCCCGATCCCGGCTTCAAGGCCGACCCGCTGGCCACACCTTACAACGGCCGGCCCATGGCGCAGATCGCGTGGCATGTGGCGATCAACGCGGCGAACACAGTGATGAGCCCTGTGCCCGCGCGCAGCGCGGCGGCGATCCGGGAAAAGGCGTGGGCCGTGGAGGCCGCGATTCCTCTGGGCGCGGCGGCCAGGGGCGGCGTGTGGCGCGCCAATATCGCGCGGCGCAAGGCCTGCCCGGCGGAACGCAGCACGTGGAGCAGCACCGAGGAGTGGATGGACCCGAGGTCGCTGGGCGTGTGGCGCATCGCGGCGCAGCCCTGACGCCGCGCGGCGGCGTGATGATTGAGGAGTGGCGGCACGTGGCGCTGCGTTTGTGACGGCGCGTTCATGAGATTGGGAGAGGCTGAGATGCGGAGACCGCGCACGATGGCGTTGACGTGGATGGCGGCGGCGTGGATGGCGTCCGGCGCCCGGGCGCAGGGGTTGGAGATGGCAAGGGGTGGAAAGGCCGCTTGCGTTATCTACGCCGACGCCGCGGCGCCTAAGTCGGTGAAGCTGGCGGCGGAGGAGTTGCAGCGCGTGGTGGCCGTGGCG
>CAYYEE010000047.1:0-15808 GCA_964470775.1 uncultured Planctomycetota bacterium
GTTCGGCGCGGATCAGTTGCTCGGACAGCGGCGCGCCCGGAGCGCGGCGGACGTAGCGCGAGATGATGGGCCGCGCGGCCGCGGCCGCGGCCAGAGCCAGCAGCGCGGCCGTGACGCAGGCGCCCGGCGCCGACGCCAGCCACGGCACGCGCGCCGACAGGCTCCCCAGGCCGTTGTAGATGGCGCCCAGAACGGTCAGCCCCACGCCGAGGAACACGATGGCGGGGCAGGCCCGGACCAGGGCCGCCAGCGGGTCGCCGCGCCCCAGGACCGTGCGGATGAGCAGGCGGAAGATGATGTACCCCAGCGCCAAGCCGGCCACGGGCGAGAGGAACCACGCCGCTATGATGCCCAGCATGACCTTCCAGTGCACCGCGCTCCAGCCCCAGGCCACGACGCCAAACCCAGCCACGGCGCCCACGATGGAGTAGGTGGACGAGACCGGCAGGCCCAGCCACGTGGCCAGATGAATCCACAGCGCGCACGCCAGCAAGGCGCAGGTCATGCCGACGACGAACCGCTCGGGACACGAGGCGAACCGCGCCGGGTCCACGATGCCCTTGCTGACGGTGCTGGTGACGTCGGCGCCGGCCAGGATGCAGCCGGCGAACTCGAAGATGGCGGCCAGAAGAATGGCCTGCGCCAGGCTGAGCGATTTGGAGCCCACGGCCACGCCCATGGAGTTGGCGACGTCGTTGGCGCCGATGGCCCAGGCTTGATAGAGGCAGATCAGAGAAATGACGGCGAGGAGCAGGGGGATCATACTGTCGGGGGGTCCCGTGGCGAGGTCAAAGGCAGGCTCAGCCCTTCGTGATCATCATGCGGAGCTGGTCGCCGGTGTTCTCCGCGGCGTTGGCGATCTTGCTCAAGGTCTGGAGCATCTTTTCATAGAAACTGATTGTGACAGGGTCGAGCTCGCCCTCCAGCGTGTACATGTGCTGGCTGGTCTTGCGCTGCATGCGGTCCGTGAGCCATTCGCCTTCGGCCAGGCCGCTGATCTTGGCCAGGATGGCCTCGGCTTCGGCGCCTTGGAAAGAGCTCTCGGCCAGGGTCTCCAGCTCTTCGGCCGCGGAGATGAGGGTCTCGGTGACCGCCAGAACCTGCTCGACCAGGGCGAAGAACTCTGGCGCCAGGGCCGGGTGGATGCGCGTCTTGCGGATGACCAGGATGACGGCGAAGTCCTGCGCCTCGTCCGCGATCTTGTCCTGAGAGCGGAGGAACTTCTCGATCTCGGGCCGGGCCACAGGCAGGAAGTAGCGGCGCGGCAGGTGTTCGCGGATTTCGTGTTTGATGACGTCGGCTTCATACTCGATCCGCGTCACCATGTCTTGCAGGCGGTGAATCTCGTCCCAGTCCTCCCGCACGCAGGCCTCCATCAGCGGCTTGATAAGCATGACGCACTCGCGCACCTTCTTGGCGTGCTGGACCAGGGGGCCGAACGGCGACTTGCCAAAGAGTTCCGCGATCAGACTCATGGGTTCTTCCTCCGCTGTGCGTGCTTGCCCCTGCCGGCGTGGCCGCCCTTGGCCGCTAACACAGTCCAAACCAAACGCAAACAATATACCGGCCGGCTGAACGCCGCGCAACCATGCGCGGTCGGACGCATCGGACGATGCGGACGCGTCCGGCGGGCCGGGCGGTTGGGGCCGCGTTTGTTGACAGACAGCGGCCTTGGGCATACCATGCGCTCGCGGCGCTGGGGCGGGCCACGCCCCAGGCGCCGGCCAGAACGCATGGAGGCAGGAGAAGACTGTGACCCTTGACTTGAGCCTTCCGGTGCCCGCGTTGTTGAGCCGGCTGGCGCCGGAGATCGACCGCCGCATCGAGAGGATGCTGCCCAAGGCCTATGACGCGGCCGCGCTGGCGCGGACCTTCGGCGGGCAGGCGGCGGAATACGACGCGCGGAGCGTGACGCAGACCCTGGCCGCGCCGTTGTGGCACTATCTGGAGGCGGGCGGCAAACGCTGGCGGCCGGGGTTCATGCTGGTGGCGGGCGCGGCGCTGGGCGTGGCGCCCGAGCGGCTCCTCGATCTCGCCGCGATGTGCGAGATGATCCACAACGCCACGCTGCTCGTGGACGACATCGAGGACGACAGCCCCAAGCGGCGCGGCCGCGACGCGGCGCACGTGGCCTTTGGCGTGGACGTGGCCGTCAACGCGGGCAACGGGCTCTACTTCATTCCTCTGGCCGCCGTGGCGAATGACCGCCTGGACCCGGCCGCGCGGCTGCGTATTCATGGCATTGTGGCGGACGAGATGGTCAAGCTGCACTTTGGCCAGGCCATGGATATCGCCTGGCACCGCGGCGACGCCATCCCCAGCGAGGCCCAGTATCTGCGCATGTGCGCCTTCAAGACCGGTACGCTGGCGCGCATGGCCGCGCGCGTCGCAGCGGCCGTGGCCGCCGCGCCCCAGGACGTGGAAGCCGCGCTGGGCGCCTACGCCGAAAGCATCGGCGTCGCCTTCCAGATCCAGGACGACATCTTGAACGTCAGCCCCAGCGCCCTGGCCGAGGGCAAAGGCTTTGGCGACGACATCCACGAGGGCAAGAAGTCGCTGCTGGTCATCCACGCCGCCGGCGCCTTGCCCAAGGAGAAGGCGGCGCGGCTGCTGGCGCTGGTTGCCTCCCGGCCGTCGGACCGGGCCAGCATCGAGGAGGCCGTGGCGCTGCTGGCCGAATCCGCCGCCTTCCAGCACGGCCGCGCCAAAGCCCGCGAGTTGGTCCAAAGCGCCTGGGCGCGCCTTGCCCCCAGCCTGCCCGCCAACCCCGGCGCGGACAAGCTGAGGGAGTTCGGGGAGTTCGTGGTGGAGAGGGAGAAGTAGGATGGGGCCCGCACGGATTTTGTTCAACGAAAGGCATCTTCCATGCGCGAAAGGCCGCTTCCTCTGATGTTCACCGCGATGGCGGCGATGGGTCTTGCCGGATCGGTTCGGGGCGCGAGCGGAGAGGGCGCCAAACCCTTTGACGCGGGCAGCCGCTCCCAGGTGTTCATTGACCGCGTCCTGGTCCGGTCGGCGGACAAGATTCGTTTTGTCCTGCATCCCGGCCAGAAGCACCCGGCCGGCCCGTGGCTTGAGTATGACGCCCAGGGAGCCCGCATCTACCAGAACAACGGCGGACCCGCGCGGCCCGAGGTCATTTACGACCACGAGGAAAAGCTGTTCAAGAGCTGGTCTTCGAGTTTCTACAACACCAGCAAGGACGGCTTGCGCTGGACGGCCAAGGAACCGAACGACGATAGTTGGAACCACATCACCCGCCCCTCCGTATACAAGGACGTTCACGACCCGGATCCGGCGCGGCGCTACAAAGTGATCAGTTGGTCCTACAGCACGGACCATCCCCCCCGCAAGCAGACCGAGGTGGTGGGCGTCATGGCCAACGGAAAGCCGCTGATGTTCGGCCATCTCAAGGGGTACAACACGCATGTCTCGCCCGACGGCCGGCGCCTGGCGCATTTGAGCGAGAAGCCGCTTCTGGTTCGCGGCGACGGGCTGCCTGTCCAGGAGCGCATCAACGGCTACTATGACTCGGTCCGCCGTCTCCACGTCGCCTTTCCCAAGACCGGCAGCGTCAGGCTCGTGTCGCCTTTCGGGGTGGATCACAGCCGATATGAGTGGTCGGTGATGACAAGCCCGGATTTTGTGAATTGGAGCCCGCCCGTGCGGATCATGGCCGCGGACGAGGAAGACGACGCGGGCGGCATGGCGCGCTTGGAAGCAGCCAAGCCGCTTTTCGAGGGGGCGCCGCAGGAACCCAAACGCTTCAAGAGCGAGATCTACGCCATCTATGGCGCCATCCAGCTCGAAAGCTGTGTACTGGTCATGCCGCTCATCCTCACCGTCCATCATATGCGCCTCAACGGCATCAGCGAGTTCCAGATGGCGGTCTCGCGCGATCTGGTCCACTGGAGCCGTCCCTTCCGCCAGCCGTTCATACCGCGCGGGAAAGTGGGCGCCGACTGCCAGACCAGCGCGTGGGACAGCGGCTGGTTCAACGTGGCAAGCTCGTGCGCGATCAACGTGGGTGACGAGGTCTGGGTCTATTACGAAGCCCGCAACACGCCCCATGACCATCCGGCCAACGGGTTCAGCCAGTCCGCCTTTTCCAAAGAGGTCCGGGAAGAGGCGGTCAAGTGGAATGGCATCCGTTACAACGCCGGCGTCGGGCTGGTGACGTGGAAGAAGGACAGGTTCGTGTCCGCGGACGCCGCGGACGAGGCCGGAACGCTGGTCACGGTTCCCCTGGTGTTCCAGGGAAGTCAGTTGAGATTGAACGCGCGCGTCAAGACGGGAGGATACGTCACGGTCGAGATTCTGGATGCCCAGGACAAGCCCCTGGCAAGGTCCATGCCTTTCGAGGGTGACGCGCTTGACCATCAGACGCAATGGGAGACGCCGTTGGACTTGGCCCATCTGGCGGGCAAGGCGGTTTCCCTGCGTTTCAACATGAAGAGCGCGGAGCTATTCGCGTTTGCGTTCAGGCCATGAAGGGCAGAGGAGAGCCTCGGTGGTGAGCGGCGCCATGGCCTGGGCCGCGGCGGTCGTGATCGCGTCGGCGGCCTGGGGAGCGGACGGCCGGGACTGCGCTGGCGTGGCCGAGGCGCCTGCTGGCAAGCCGTTCCACGCGGGCAGCCGGTCCCAGGTGTTTGTGGACCGCGCGCTCGTGCGCTCGGCCGAAAACATCATCTACACGCTCCATCCGGCGGCAAAGCGCCCAGGCGCCGTGTGGCTCTCCCATGTCCAAGACGAACAGAATCCCGGTCCCTGCGGGGTCAAGGTTCTGTTCGACGAAGAGGAGAAGGTCTTCAAGAGCTGGGGCAAGGGGCCGTATAACACCAGCGTTGACGGGCTGCGGTGGAGTCCCAAGGAGGCGCGCAATGAAACCTGGAATCACCTGCTGCGGATCAGCGTGATCAAGGACGCGCTGGACCCCGACCCCGCGAGACGCTACAAGATCGTGGCGTTCGGCCCCAGCAAGCCCTTTCCGGCCGGAATGAAAGACGCGGACGTTGTGGGCGAGAATCCCGACGGCTCCAAACGCATTTTTTGGCACGAGAAAGGTTATAACACCTTGATATCGGCCGACGGCAAGACGCTGGTCCACTTCAGCCGCGAGCCGATCTGCGTTGGCCCCAACCATCCCAAGCCGCCCGGGGACATGGTGACCGCGTACTATGACAAGCGCCTGGGCCTTTATGTGGCGTTCGTCAAGATGGGGCCCAAGGACCGGTCCAAGGCGACGAAGTTCACCGCAGGCCGTCGGGCCTTCTCCATGGTGACCAGCAAGGATTTCGTCAACTGGAGCGAACCGCGACTCGTCTTCGCGGTGGACCAGGAAGATGACGATGGCGCGGCGGCCCGGATAGAGGAAGTGAGGCCGCTGCTGCTCAAACCCACGGACCCCAAGCTTCTGGCCACGCACATCTACGGCGTCGGCGGTCCCATCGAACTTGAGTGCGGCGTCATCGTCCTGCTGCGCCTCTTCACCAATCACAACACCGGCGCCGACGGCCCCAGCGAGGTTCAGATGGCCTTCTCGCGCGATCTGGAGAAGTGGGAACGGCCCTTCCGCCAGCCGTTCATCCCCCGGGGCAAGGTCGCGCCCAAGGGCGAAACGAGCGAATGGGATAGCTGCTGGTTCAACAACGAAGGCCCCGGCGTCGCGGTGGGGGACGAGGTTTGGGTGTACTACGAAGCTCGCAACACGCCGCACGACCATCCGGTCGGCTTCAGCGCGTCTTCCTTTCCAGCCGCGGAACGCGCCGCCGCGCAGAAGCTGGTTGGGACCAAATATCTCTCCGGCATCGGCATAGCCACGTGGAAGCGTGATCGGTTCGTCTCCGTGGACGCGCCCGCCGCGGGCGGAACGCTGACGACCGTGCCCATGACGTTTGAGGGCGGCAGGCTGGAGATCAACGCGTTGACCTTGCCCGGCGGCGAGATCGTCGTGACGCTTCTGGACCCGTCCGGCAAGCCTGTGGCGCGGTCCCGGCCGTTTGCCGGCGACGCGTTGCGGCATGAGACGCAATGGACGTCGCCGCTGGACTTGGCCGTTTTGGCGGGCAAGCCGGTCTCTTTGCGATTCTCGATTAAGAACGCCAAGCTCTTCGCGTTTGCCTTCAGGCCTTAGCGTGAAAGGACGACCATGAGGAAGCCCCGCGCGCGCAAACTGGCCGCCGCAGCCCTGGCGGCGACAGCCTTGCTCTTGGGACCGGTCATGGCCGCCGAGGTCTCGCCCGGCCATTCCATTCAGGCGGCTCTTGATGCGGCCGGTCCGGGCGCCACTGTGACGGTCAAGCCAGGAACCTACGCCGAGCACGTGCGAATCACCAAGGACGGCATTAAGCTTCTGGCCGAAAAAGGCGCTGTTCTGGACGTTCGCCGGACCTTCGCGGAGGGATGGACCCGGGCGATGGATTGGGATCCCAAGGGGCGCGTGTGGAGCGCCAGACTTCCGTTTCGGCCTGGACGCGCCTACTGGAAAGGCAAGATGTTTGAAGGCATCAACCCCGCGGTCATGAGCGGCGCGGCCAGTGGCTGGGCCGACGCCGCCCGCCAGAAATGCACGGGCCAGGAACTCATGCGCCTTGAGAAGGACGACTACTACTGGGCTGGAGGCGAGGCGGTCTGGGGATACCGAAACGAGGATTCGCGGACCGTGTATGTGCGCGTCGCGGACGCGGAAGCCTTCGCGCCCCAGGACTTCTCTTTCGCCTCCGAAGAGCCGGTCATCCTGATCGAGGGCCCGGTCAGCGGCGTTACGGTATCCGGGTTTCAGATTCTCGGGGGCAACATCGGGATCGGCGTCTGCAAAGGCGCGGCCAGATGCATCGTGGAGGACAACGTCATCTCCGGCTGCCGCGACAGCATCTCACTGATCGGTGACGGCGGCGGCAACCACATTCGGCGCAACACCTGCACGTGGAACTATATCAAGAGTCTCGACCCTAACAGCAGGGACCATGTCCAGACATGGCGGCGGGTGAAGTCGCAGGGGTTCAAGGACGGCCGTGGAATTGCGCTGACGGATCATGGCGATGGAAACCAGGTCTACGAGAACCAGGTCTTCGATCATTGGGGCGGCGTACAGACCGTCGAGGACTGGGGCAAAGATCGGCCCGCCCGCGGCACAAAGGTTTTTCGCAACACGATCACGAATATCTGTGATGACGGGCTCGAACCAACAGGCTGCGAAGTGGATTCCGAATGGTTTGAGAACCGCGTGTTCAACGCGGGCCAGGGCATTCGCATGAAGAACTGCTCCGTGGGGCCGGCCTATTTCTATCGCAACGTCATCCATTCGTCCTATGACCCGCCTTATCGCGGGCCAGACAAGTCCAGCTCATGGGCCGGCGGAAGGGCCATCTATTTCTTCGTGGAAACGCCGGGCAGGATGTACATCTATCACAACTCCTTTGAGACCGGAGATGGGTTTGTGTGCGGAACAACCCGCGCCGGCACGGACGGCTTCCCGAACACATGGATCCTAAACAACATCTTCTCGTGCCGCAACTTTGGCCGCACACGCAAGATGAAGTGGACCGCGCAGGTCCACTATAACTGGTGCGGCGGCGACGCCAAGGAGGAGCCCTGGATGGGCGTCAAGAACATCATTGCCCCAGGGCCGAGGATATGGGACAACGAGGACAAGACCTTTGCCCTTCCCGCCGGACACCCCTCGCTGGGCGCGGGGCTCGACCTCTCCAAGCCCTTCATCCTCGCCGGCGTGGAACACCCGGCATTGCCTGGAATGGCGGACTACTACAAGGGCGGACGCGTTGACATGGGGGCTTTGCAGGGCGTGGTGAAAGAGGCCCGAGGCGGCGCCGCGCCGGCTGCTTTCGAACGCCACATCGTTGCGGACAAGCTGAGGGAGTTCGGGGAGTTCGTGGTGGAGAGGGAGAAGTAGGGGGGGCACGTTGTCTCGTGCTAAGAACGGTTGACAAGGGAGGCAGCGGACGGCGTAACGCCGGCCGCGGAGGGCCGGCCTACAGGCGTCCGAACGCAGGGCCAGTCGCAGGCCGGAGCCATGTCTCCGGCGGCGGCGAAGGACGGCCTTGCGCGGACCACAGGGGGGCGGCCTGTGACGCGTTGCGTCACTGAGTCGTGCCGTAGGAAGACCGAATTGGCTACCGCGCGGAGAATAGGCTATTATTAAGCTACTCTCGGAGCGAAAGGAGCCTGCGCATGTTGACCTTGGACGCTGCCCGACTCGCGCGCGCGCAAATCCCCTTGGGCACGGGCTGGCTGCTCGGCGCGTGTATGGAGGCGCGGGGGAAGCAGGACCTTTGGCTGCGCCAGAAGCCCGAAACGCTTGCTGCCCTGCGGGAACAGGCCATCATCCAGAGCACGGAGTCATCGAATCGCATCGAGGGCGTCACGGCGCCGCCGGAGCGACTGCGGCCGCTGGTCATTGGCAAGGCGCGGCCCCGGGACCGGTCGGAGGAGGAGATTGCCGGCTATCGCGCGGCTCTGGACTGGATCTTCACGCGCAAGCGTGCGGTATCCGTGACGCCGCGGGTCATTCTCCACCTTCATGAACTGGCCCAAGGGGGCTTGGTTGGCGACGCCGGGCAATGGAAGAGCAAGGACAATGAGATCATTGAGATCCTGCCCAGCGGCGAACGGAGACTCCGGTTCAAGCCCGCCTCGGCCAAGGAGACGCCGGGCTTGATCGAGAGGCTTTGCGCCAACTACGGCGCATTCCGCGAAGGCCCGGATTTTCCACCGCTGTTGACGGTGGCCACTTTTGTCTTCGACTTTTTATGCATTCACCCGTTTCGGGACGGCAATGGCCGAGTGGCGCGGCTGTTGACGACGTTCCTGCTTCTGGGGCACGGCTTCCAGGTGGGGCGGTATATCAGCTTGGAGCGGTTGGTCGAGGAGAGCAAGGATGAGTATTACCGGAGCCTGGCCGTCTGCTCCAAAGGTTGGCGCGAAGGCGCCAACGAGGTTGTCCCGTGGTGGAACTACTTCCTCAGCGTCTTGAGCCGCGCCTACCGTGAGTTCTCCCGGAAGGTGGAAAGCGTCGAGGCGCGTCCGGCGAAGAGCAATCTGGTCAGGGGGGCGGCGCTGGCGCAGGTCGGTCCCTTCACCCTGGCCGACCTTGCCGCTCAGTTTCCCGCCGCGAGCCCGCAACTAATAAAGAAGGTGCTTGCCGAGATGAAGAACGCTGGCGAGGTCCGTCTGGTAGGAAGAGGACGGGGCGCTCGGTGGGAAGCGCTGAACCCGCGATAGGGGAGCGCCAAACACCAGAGATTCGGCACGACGTATAGCTGAGACGCCAAACACGCCGCCTGTGGCGCCGCGCCGCCGGAACCGCTAAGCTGGCCGCGCGCGACCTTGCTCGTTCCACGGCCCCCCAGTTGGAGCCTTCCCATGCATGACGCCTACATGTGGCCTGCTGTCCTTCTGTCCCTGGCCGGCACAGTGGCCAACATCCAGCGCAAGCGCTGGAGCTTCTTGTGCTGGATCGTGGCCAACGCGGCTTGGGCGGCGTACAACGTCAGCCTGCGCATCTGGTCGCAGGCGACGCTGATGACGGTCTACCTTCTGCTGTCTGTCTGGGGATGGTATTCGTGGCGCACCGGTCCCATGAGGGCGCGAGCCAAGGCGGCGCAGGACCCGCCGCCGGCGGGTTCGACGCGGTGATCTATAGCAGAGGCGCAAGAAGATGAACGGACGAGAGCGCTATTTCGGCATGTTGCGCGGCGAGAGGGTGGACTTCGTTCCGCGCGTTCCCATCCTGATGGGCTTCGCGGCGGACTGCATCGGGTCCGACTATGCGGCGTTCGCGTCGGACTATCGCGTCTTGACCGAGGCGAACCGCCGCTGCGCGCAGGACTTCGGCATGGACCAGCTCTGCTCCATCTCCGATCGCGCGGCCGCTTGCCCAACGGATGTCCGCGACGCCGGGGGAGGAGACAAGCGAGGGCGCTCGCATGGCCGACCTCAGGCTGGAGTCGAAGGCGTGCGGAGGAGCAAGGCCCTTCGGATTCACCATGTCCTGAGCGGTTCTGAATCTGAGGCGGATGGTGGAAGACGGCCGCACGATTCCGCTGGCGAACGCGGCGGCCAGGATCATGCGAGATTGCCCGTCCTGCCGGGTCTGCCATCGCGAGAAGTGTCCCAACCAAGGCGCGCCGTTCGACAGAAAGCCCTGGGAGTCCATTCAGCATTCGTGAACGCGCGGCCCCGGACCGGTCCGCGGCCGGCGTCACCGGAGGCGATAATCCTCCGCGCCGATGATGTCGGCGCAGCCGTCCACCGTCTTCTTGGGCGACGGGCAATCGTTGCCTCTGTATAATGGTCCGCGGCGCTGAGAGGCGCGAGGTGGGAGGAGGGGCGCCCCGGTTTCTTGCCCGAAGGTCGTCTGTTTTCCGCGGCTTGCCGAAGGGAGGCTTTCATGGCGCAGCAGAGGCCGAACATCCTGTATCTGCACTCGCACGACACTGGACGCTACATTCAGCCCTATGGCCACGCGGTCCCGACGCCGAATTTGCAGGCGCTGGCGGAGGAAGGGGTGCTGTTTCGTCAGTGCTTCTGCGCCGGGCCGACTTGTTCGCCCAGCCGCGCGGCGCTCTTGACGGGTATGTGCCCCCACAGCAACGGCATGGTCGGCCTGGCGCACCGCAAGTTCCGCATGAATGACTACAGCCAGCATTTTGTTCACACCTTGCGCAAGGCGGGGTATTTGACCGCGCTTTCCGGCGTGCAGCACGAGGCCGAGAAGCCGGAGACGATCGGCTACGACCGCATCCTGGCGCCCAAAGGCAAAGAGCTCGAACCCGCGATCGAGTTCCTGCGCGGCCAGCCAGCGCAGCCGTTTTTCCTGTCCGTCGGCTTTGGCCAGACACATCGGCGCTTTCCGGAGGACCACCCCCTGGACGACGCGCGATACTGCCTGCCGCCCGCGCCTCTGCCCGACACGCCCCAGACACGCGAGGACATGGCCCGGTTCAAGGCCAGCGCGCGCGAGTTGGACGCGCGCATGGGCGCCGTGCTGGACGCGCTGCGCCAGAGCGGCTTGGCGGATCACACGATTGTGGTGTGCACCACGGACCACGGCATTGCGTTTCCGCGGATGAAGTGCACGCTGTACGACAGCGGCATCGGGGTGATGTTGATCATGCGCGGTCCCAACGGCTGGAGCGGGGGCAAGGTGGTGGACGGCATGGTTTCGCACGTGGACCTGTTCCCCACGCTGTGCGAGCTGGCCGGGCTGGAGAAGCCCGCGTGGCTGCAAGGGGTGTCCTTCGCGCCGCTGGTCCGCGGCGAACACAGCGACGTGCGCGAGGAGGTGTTCGCGGAGGTGAACTACCACGCGCAATATGAGCCGATGCGCTGCGCGCGGACGAAGCGATGGAAGTATATTGTCCGCTACGAGGAGCGGCCCGGTCCGGCCCTGGCCAACTGCGACGATTCGCCGAGCAAGGATGTCTGGGTGGCGCACGGGTGGGCCAGCCGCAAGCCGCTCATGGAGGAGTTGTACGACCTGGTTTTCGATCCTCACGAAGCCCGCAATCTGGCCGGCGATCCGTCGGCCGTGTCGGCGCTGGCCGAGATGCGCGAGCGGCTGCGGCGGTGGATGGAAGCCACCGACGACCCGCTGCTGAAGGGCGGGCCTGTTCCCGCGCCCAAGGGCGCGCTCGTCAACCGGCCCGACTCGGTCTCGCCGTCCGACGAACTGAAGATCGTGATGTGAAGCCCGCCTCCAGGCCGCGGTCAACCGCCAGCGCAGCGGTTGAGCGGCGCAAGACACAAAGAGCGGCGATGAGCCGAGGCTGTCTTCTGGCCGTGGCTTCGAGTCCGGTTGCGACATGAGGAGCGACACAATGGCGCCGCGGCGGCCGAATGTTCTGATGATCATGACCGACCAGCACCACGCGGCGTGCGTGGGCTATCGCGGACATCCGGATGTGAAGACGCCGAACTTGGACCGGCTGGCCGCGGAGGGCGTGCGGTTCGACGAGACCTTCTCGTGCCACGGCACGTGCGTGCCCTCGCGGGTATCGTACATGACCGGCATGTACCCGCACGCGCATGGCGTCTTCGGCGGCGAGCCGTAGCCGATTCCCCGCGAGCTGGTTTCTCTGCCCGCGCATCTCAAGCTCTTCGGCTACCGCACGGCCGTCATTGGCAAGAAGCACATGCCCAACTGGCCCACGCACGGGTTCGACTACGAGCGCCTCTGCTACACGGCCGACGCCGCCACCCGGCAGCTCCACTACTACAACTACCTCAAGCGCCACGGCCTGCACGCCTGGTACGACCACCTGGGCGACGTGGAGAAGTACTGCCTGGGCGAAGAGCGCGTGCCCGTGGAGCACAGCCTGGAGAACTGGACCGCGAACGAGACCATCGCGTATCTGGAGCAGAAGGACGAGAGGCCCTTCTTCGTGCAGATGAGCTTCGAGCGTCCGCACCCGCCGCTCACCGTCCCGGCCGGTTGTCCCTTTGTCTACGACCCGGATACGCTGACCTTGCCGGAGAATCAGCAAGAGGTGGAGAGCAGCTTCTACTTTAATCGCAACGTGGAGCTGAAGTGGTGTGTGTCGGTTCACGGCGAGTCCGTGTTGCGCCAGGCGCTGGCCAAGTACTACGCGCTCATCAGCCTGATTGACCACAACGTCGGACGGGTGATGGCCGCGCTGGACCGGCTGGGACTGCGCGAGAACACCATCGTCGTGTTCTGCGCCGATCACGGCGACTTCGCGGGCGAGTACGGCCGCATGGCCAAGGGCTTTCCCTATGACGCGCTGCACCGGGTTCCCTTTGTGTGGAACTGGCCGGGCCGGTTCCAGGCCGGCAAGGCGCCGCGGGGGTTTGCGCGCACCGTGGACTTCGCGCCCACGATCTGCGGTCTCGCGGGCGCGCCCACGCCGCGCCAGACCCAAGGCGCCAGCTTGGAGCCGGCTCTTTTCAGCGGCCAGGGCACGGGCGTGGAAGAGGTGTTCTTTGAGAGCGTAGCCGTCAAGACCGTGCGGACCAGGACGCACAAGCTGAACTACGCCTTTGACCGCGATGGCGAAAAGGCCGAACTCTACGACCTCACCGCGGACCCGCACGAATACCGCAACGTGTGGGGCGACCCGCGCTATGGGGCTGTGCGCGACGAGATGATGCGCCGGTTGCTCAACTGGTGGATCGAGACCCAGCAACCGGTGAACTACTCGCCATCGGACGAGCGCTTCCGGCAGACGCCGTGGTTTGAGCAGGGGCCGAGGTGAGGGCAGAGGACCGGCGACGCGGGCAGCCAAGCTCCGTCCCACCCCGCCCATCCCACGACACTCCCGGTTCCTGCTCTGTTCCCATCCTTGCGGGCCATTGCCTGCGAGCGCCACAGGACTCTTCAAGAGTTCATGCCCCCATTAGTACGCAAAGCGATACCCGAATTTTCTGGCCGGAATGGCGCGCATGACATCACATAACCAATTTCATTTCAGCGATTTAAATCGCGTTATCGGAATTCCGAAAAACGCCATTTTGCATTGTGGCGACGAACGATTCTGGCCGGTGAGACTTGACATCGTTAAGGCCGAGAAGTACGGCTCGTGCTTGCGCAGTCAGAAGATGCTGGGGCCGCGCGCGCTGGTCTCCGACTCCTTCAACAGGTGTGAGAAATCCGTTGGCAACAACTGCTACTACAAGACCGAGGAAACGACCGGCAAAGCAGCCTACGCCCACCGCGACGGATACAACAGGCTCTATGGGGACGGCCACGCGGCGTGGTATGGCGATCCGCAGGGCTGGCTGGCGCCGGCGGGGCCACGACCCGTCGTTTCGCTCGCGCGGCCAGATGATGCGCTTCGGCGGAGCCGCGGGCATCGCGGCGGCGCTGTGCCTGCGCGACGGCGTTCAACCGCGCCACCTCAACGTGCCCAAGCTCCAGCAGATTCTTGTGGACGAGGGGTTCCACCTGGGCGACGAGGCGCGCCTGCGCGAGTTGGGGCTGCGGCCGGCCAGCCGGGCCTGACGCGCCGGGGATTCGCCGGCCCCGCCCTGCTGTTGACCCGCCGACGCGCAACGGTTAGGTTCACGGCGCGGACAGTCTCTCGTTGCGCCGGCGGGTTTGCGGCGTTCGTGGCGGTGTCATGCGGAGGCGGGAGTTGGCGAGTCGCGGGCCGATCGTGGTGGTGGGGGCGGGGCCGGCCGGCATGACGGCGGCGATCGCCGCGTCCAGGGCAGGCGCGCGCGTCGTCGTGTGCGAGCAGCTCAGCCGGCCGGGCCGCAAGCTGCTGGCCACCGGCGGCGGCCGGTGCAACCTCACGAACACGGGTTCCGAGGCGGACTTTGTGGCCGCTTTCGGCCGGCAGGGCAGGTTCATCCTGCCGGCTTTGCGCGCGTTTGGGCCGGAGGCGCTGAGGCGTTTTCTGCGCGACTTGTCAGTCCCGACGCGCGTGGCCGATGGCTTCCACGTGTTCCCTGTGTCGAATCGCGCGGGCGATGTGCTGAACGCGCTGCTGGGGGAGTGCGGCCGGCTGGGCGTGGACGTGCGGACCGGCGCGCGGGTGTCCGGCGTCAGGATCGCGGACGGGATGGTCAGCGGCGTCGAGACAAAGGGCGGCGTGTTGGCCGCCAGCGCGGTAGTCCTGGCGACCGGCGGGATGAGCTATCCAGAACTGGGCGGGACAGGCGGGGGATATGCGCTGGCCGAGCAAGCGGGGCACAGGATCGTGACGCCCACGCCGGCCGCCGTGGCGCTGAAGACCGCGGAGGCGTGGCCGGGCCAGTGCGCGGGAATCGTCATCGAGGACGCGCGCGTGCGCATCGCGCTGCCCCGGCAACGCGGCGCCGAGCGGCGGGGCGCGCTGCTCTTCACGCGCGAGGGCGTGTCCGGGCCGGCCGCGCTGGACATCTCGGGCGCGGTCTCCGAGTTGCTGCTCAAGCGCGAGTCGGTTCCGCTGCGGATTTCGCTGGCGCCGGAGATGAGCGCCGAGGACTGGGCGCGGAGGTTCGCCGCTTGGCGGCAGGACAAGGGCGGCAAGCACGTGGCCAACCTGGTCAGCGAGCGCCTGCCGCGGCGTCTGGCGGACGCGCTGTGCCAGTTGGCGGGCGACGCGGGCGGGGTGAAACTCGCGGAGTTGGACAGCGCCCGGCGCGACGCTCTGGCCCGGCTGCTGGCCGAGACGCCCGTCACCATCACCGCCACGGCCGGCTTTGCCGCGGCCATCGTGACGCGGGGCGGCGTGGCGCTGAAGGACGTGAACCCCGAAACGCTGGAGAGCCGCCTTGCGGCCGGGCTGTTCTTCGCCGGCGAGGCGCTGGACTTGGACGGCCCGTGCGGGGGTTACAACTTGCAGTGGGCGTTCTCCAGCGGGTGGCTGGCCGGCGCCTCCGCGGCGCGGGGCGCGAGATGAACGACGAACCTGCGAACGTCGCGGCTCTTGATGGCCTCCAATCGGCCGATGGGCTCCGCCGCGCGCGGCGCCGGCGTTCGCGCGGCCTTTGCCTGGATCAGCGCCAGCCCCAGCCGGACCCGGAAGCAGCACAACGGCCTGCCGTGGCCGGTGTTGTTTTGCCGCTTGGCGGTCTCCGCCGCCATGAATCCTTGAAGACAGATTCCAGGAACGGGGACCTGCCCATGCTGCGCCAACACCCCCTGGCCGCCTTCGGCAGGCGCGCCAGAAGCCGGCGGCTGAAGGCTGAGGACTGAGGGCTGGAGGCGGAACGCGCCCCGCCTCACGGTCTCACCATCTCCAGCCTCACATCATCCACAATCACAAGTCCGGCCTTGGTGATGACCGTCAGGGCTGGCCTTGTGTAGTTGTCGGTGGCGGTGAAGGGCATTGAGACGCGGGTGGGG
>CAYYEE010000048.1:0-15779 GCA_964470775.1 uncultured Planctomycetota bacterium
AGGGGCAGTTCCCGCCCGCGACCGCGAGAAACTCCGCCGCCGGCTCCCCCGCCCCCCAAAAGATCACCCCCATCAGCTACACCTTCGAGCAACCCACCCTCCCTGAACCCCAGCACGCCGATCCCGGCTTCAAGAAGCTCACCGCCGCCGGCTCAGACTCGCGCGTCATCTGGCGCACGCGGGACTTCGGCCGCAAGCCGATTGACATCCGCTTCACCTTCGCCGAGCCCTTCCACCTCAGCCAGGTCCTCGTCACCAGCTACTACCGCCGCGCCTACGGCATCTCCAAGATTCAGGTCTTTGTTGGCGATGGCGCCTCCGAGCGCGCCGTGGCCGAGCTCGCCCCCAATCAGCCCTACGAGGTCCCCAAGGGCGAAAAGCCCGAGTCCAATCCGGTCTTCAGAATCCCCTGCGACGCCCGCGACGTCTCGTCCGCGCGCGTCAGTGTCAGCGGCGTCTCCTACGTCTCGCTCTGCCGCGTGGAGTTCCTCGGCGTCCCAGCGCCCAAGGCCGCCGAACCCCGCTCCGCCGCCCCCGTCGCCAAGCTGCCCCCGCCCGACCCGGCCAAGCCCTTCCGTCTCGTAGAGCAGGACTTGGACGGCGATGGCAGCCCCGACATCCTTCTCGAAAACCCCCTGGCCGCGTACGTTATCACACCCCAGTGGGGCGGCGCGGTCACCGTTGCCCTGGACAAGCGCAGCCGCGCCAACCTCGTCAAACCCTATGGCCAGGGCATGTCCTGGGGCGGCGTCTTCACCGACCACATGTGGCCCGCCACCCATCGCTCCGGCGCCTGGCACATGGGCGAGTACAAACGCGAAGTCCTCTCCACCGGCCCCGGCAAGCTCGCCGTCCGTCTCTCGCGCCGGGGCAGTGGCGGCGTCCTTTCCGGCGTCACCTTCGAGAAGACTTTCTCCCTCGATCCCGGTTCCGCCGCGCTCCGCGCCGACTACCGCGTCCTCAACGACCAGGAGAACGTCGTCCCCGTGGACATGGGCGTGTGGATCCACAACGGCATGGGCAGCGAAACCGAGAGATGGAAGGTCTTCTGGCCCACGGCCGCCGGCGTCCTCTTCGCGCCGCAGGGCCGGAGCGCCGCCTGGTCCAACGCGCCCACGCGCGGCTGGCTTGGCCTGCTCACCGAAAGCGGCGCCGGCCTCGCCATGGTTCAGGACTGCCAGCGCCTCGAGAACCATTACACCGAACGCTACGACCATTACTCCACGGTCGAGTGGCGCTTCGGCCGCTTCCCCATCGAAGCCGGAAGCTGGCTCGCCTTCACCGCCTGGGCTGTCCCCTTCTACGGCATGAACAGGGTGGACGGCGTCAGCCCCGCCATGGCCGGCGCCATCGAAACCGCCGACACATTCCCCGCCGCGCCCAAGACCTTCGCCTTCCGCGTTACGCCCACCGCCAAAGGCGATTTCACCTTTGTCGCCGACGCCCGCCGCCTGCCCAAGGGCGCCTGGACCAAGCTCTCCGAGCAGAGGAGATCCCTCGAACCCGCGCCCGCCGCGCTGGAATCGCCCTTCCCCGCTGGACCCGGCACGTGGGTCCTGCGCGTCACGGCTCTGGCCCACGGCCAGCCCGTCATGGAAATGGAGCGCCCCGTGGTTGTCGGCGCCGCCTCCGGCGAATACGCCATGGAACTTCTCGCCCCGCGCCTCACGCCCAAAGGCGCCTCAGCCACAAAGGCCGTCAACCTCGACTATCATTCCATGGACTACGTCACGCCCCACACCCAATGGGCCCGCCCCTACGCCGGCGGCAAACCCAAAGCCCTCTTTCTCCCCCAGAAGCGCCCCGGCGTCCGCGAAGCCATCGAGCTCGCCCAGCGCTTCGACATCGAGCCCCACACCAGCTACATGTCCCGCAACCTCGCCGCCTGTCTCTGGGACCTCGGCGACTACGCCGGCAAGCTCGCGTCAGGCGAGTTGATGCCCCACCTCGCCAAGATGCTCAAAGACAACCGATTCGACGTCATTGTCGTCCCCGGCAATCTGTGGAAACACATGACTCCTTGGATCCGCGACGAAATCGTGCGCCGTGTCGAGCAGGAGGGCATGGGCCTCGTCCTGCTCGCGCCCGAAGACCTCCCGCCTGCCCTCGCCGCCCTCGTCAAAGGCCCAGCCGAGCCCGCGCGCTTCAAGGGGAACTGGACCGCCGCCGCCAGCCACTTCATCACCGACGGCGTCCCCTTCGATGCGCTCCCGCCTTCCGAAGCCCTGCCCTACGCCACGACCGGCGCCGTCCTCGCCACGATCGCTGACAAGCCCCTCCTCGCCGCGGCCGAGCTCGGCAAGGGCCGCGTCGCCGTCGCCACGTATGTCGTGGCCGGCCGCACGCAGCGCGGCTATGACGACACCTACGGTGGCGTCGGCCTTACGCCCACGCTGCTCCAACTCAAGCTCGACGACGCCTACGCCTATCCCTACTGGGAACACCACCTTTCTCTCCTCGCCAAGATGATCTACTGGGCCGCCCGCAAAGAGACCGCCGTGTCCGGCCAAGTCTCCGCCCCGGCCGGCAAGACAGGCGCGCGCCTCTCGCTCGTCCTTCGCAACGCCGGCCCCAAGCCAGCGCCCGTGGAAATCACCGTCGTCTGCCTCGACAAGTTCGGACGCGAAGAAGGCAAGCAATCCCTCACCCGCGACCTCGCCTCCGGCGAAAACCGCCTCGACCTGCCCCTCAAGACCTCCGCCCTCGAGGGTCTCCATCTCGCCGAAGTCATCGTGCGCGAAGGCAAAGCCGCGCTCTGGTGGGGCGCCGCCACGTTCCGCCTATCCGCCCCTGCGCGCGTCAAGGAGGTGGCGCTCTCCAAGCGCGTCTGGCGCGCGACCGAGACGCTCCAAGGCGTCGTCAAGATAGACGGCCCTCTGCCCGCCGGCGCCCGCATCACGCTCGAAGCCTCTGACAACTGGGGCCGCCTCTTCGCCCGCCAGACCCTGCCCGCCGCGCCATCGGCCGCCTTCGCGATGCCGCTTCGCGACGGCCTCGGCCTCCTGGCCGGCGTCTCCGCGCGTCTGGACATCGGCGGCGTCGTCGTCTCCGAAGAGCGGACCACCGCCATCCTCTATGGCCCGCCCGATCCCTCGCGCTTCCAGGTCGCGTTCGGCTGGCCCTTCTGCTCCGTCGAAGGCGTCCGCGCCTTCATGATGAAAGACTACTACCGCCGTCTCCAGGAACTCGGCGCCACCTCCATCTGGACCTCCAACATCTCCGACTTCGAGTGGACCGAGGCCCGCTCCCTCAACCTCCCCACGCTTATGACCCAGGGCAGACTTGGCGCCGGCGGCAAACACCCCGACACCACCGACAAGGCCAAGGGCAAGTTCGGGCTCATTCGCAAGCCCTGCCTCAGCGAGCCAGGTTATCAGCAGCAGCTCGAAGACGGCCAGAAGCCCGGCACGATCTACGAGGAAGCCGGCGCGCTGTGCCGCTCCTACGGCGACGAAGTCAACAGCATCGGAACATGGGACGGCTGTTTCTCGCCCGCTTGCCAGGCCGAGCTGCGCGCGTGGCTCAAGACGCAATACCCCAGCCTCGAAGCCCTCAACAAAGAGTGGCGGACCGCCTTCAAAGACTGGAATGACGTCGTCGCCATGACGGCCGAAGAGGTCCGCGGCCGCGAGTCCTTTGCCCCCTGGGCCGACCATCGCGCCTTCAACGAATGGAACTGGGCCCGCAGCTTCGCCTCCATCCGCCGCGGCGTCGAAAAGCAGATTCCCGGCATGCGCGTCTCCATCTCCGGCACACAGGAAACCAGCGCCTTCAACGCCTACGACTGGCGCCAGTTGATGCGCTCGCTCAACGCCCTCGCCTCCTACGGCGGCGAGCAATCCGTCCAGCAGCGCAGCTTCGGCAAAGATTTCCTCTGGATGCCCTGGCTCGGCTACGCCGCCGCCGCCGACGAGATGGAAGGCCGCGCCCTCAACTACCTCTTCGAGGGCGCCACCGGCTTCAACATCTACAGCGGCCGCTTCTACATCAACCCCGACTTCTCTTTCCCGCCTGCGGCTCAGAACCTCCGCGCCGTCATGGCCAAGCTCGGCCAAGGCCGCGCCGAGGTCATCATCAGCGCCCCCCTCGTCGTCTCGCCCATCGCCTTCCTCTATTCCCCCGCCTCCATCCGCGTCAACTGGATCACCGACTTGTTCGCCGCGCAGAAGGACTCCATCCAAGGCTTCCGCGCCGCCCTCGCCCAGTTCGGCTGCAACTACGACTACCTCGCCTACGACCAGCTCGCAGCCGGCGAAGCCGGCAAGAAGGGCTATCGCCTCCTGGTTCTCCCCGGTTCCTCCGCGCTCTCGGCCGCCGAGGCCGAAGGCGTCCGACAGTTCGTCGAATCCGGCGGCGTCGTCCTCGCCGACCTGCCTCCCGCCGCCTACACCGAACACGGCCGCCGCCTGCCCAAGCCCCAACTCGACGACCTCTTCGGCGTCGACGCCGCCGGTGGGGGGGTGGCGTCCGCGGAGGCCCTGCTGCGCGGCCTCGCCACAGCCGAAGGCGTGGACGCCTCCGGTTTCACGGTCCCGGTCCAGCGCTTCGCCCAAGGCCTCAAGCTCGCCGGCGGCAAGGCCCTCGCCGAGGTTGACAGCAAAGGCCAGAAGACCCCGGCCTTGGTCGTCAACCGCTTCGGCAAAGGCCTCGCCGTCCTCGCCGCCTGCGACCTGTTCAGCATCTATGGCGGATGGGGCGAGATGCGCTTCATCCCCCAGCGCGCCCCAGCCGCCCAGGCCGTCGAGCGGATCACCCGCGACGTCCTTAAGGCCGCCGCCGTCGAGGAAGGCCTCATCCCGCTCGCCGAAGACGGCTCGCGCCTCCGAGCCGCCAAGGCCCTCGCCCGCGTCAACGGCCCCGGCCTCATCGTCGGCGTCCTCCGCGACACCACCGCCGCCAAGAACCTCGACCCCAAGCCCCACCAGGTCACCCTGCGCCTCCCCAAGCCCGGCCACATCTGCAACGTCCTCGAAGGCTCCTACGTCGGCTACAGCGGCGAGATCAAAGCCCCCATGTCGCCCGAGACCCATCTGGTCATGTCCGTCCTGCCCTACAAGGCCAGCATCCTTATGGCCATGCCCGCCGCCGACAAGCGCCAGGGCCCTGTGTGCAAGCAGGGCGGCCAAATCGAGGTCGGCCTCATTGTCGCCGCTGACGGCAAAGCCGAGCCCGCCACCCCGCGCTGCGAACACACTCTCTGGGCCGCGGCGTTCGGTCCTGACGGCAAAGAGCGCCCCGCCTATCGCCAGCTCCTCCGCGCTCCCCAAGGCAAAGCCACCCTCCGCCTCCGCATGGCTCTCAACGACGACCCCGGCCCCTGGACCCTCGAAATCCGCGACGCCCTCACCGGGGCCAGCGCCAAAGCGAACTTCCAGCTCGAATAACCCCTAACGGCCCGTTGAAAAACACACCGCGTCGGCGGGGACATGGCGCCTCAGCCCGCCAACGGCGGGATCGCAACGTGTCCCCGGAACAGACGCGACATTTTCAACAGGCTGCTAACCCACCCACCCCGTCGTCCACTGCGTCTACTCCGTCATCCATCCGTCCATCGTTTTTCCACCCCAACCCAACATTTCCCTTTTTCTGTTGACAACGTTGTCATGGCATGGTAACCTTCGGCTATGGCAAAGCAAGCAACCATCATTGATGTCGCCCGCCACGCTGGCGTTTCCATCAAGACCGTCTCCCGCGTCGTCAACAACGAACCTCACGTCCAGGACCACACCCGCGGCAAGGTCCTCGCCGCTATCCAGCGCCTTGGCTACAGCCCCAACGCCATCGCCCGCGAAATGGTCACCCAGGCCACCCGCGTCGTCGCCTTCGTCTTCGCCACCCGCGAACGCATGTTCTGCCGCGAAACCTACTTCACCGAAATCTTCGACAGCGCCCAGCGCGAACTCCTCGAGCGCAACTACTTCACCCTCTTCCTCGCCCCCGGCAATGCCCCCGCCGACCCCCTGGCCTACGCCTTCGATCTCGTCCGCCAGCGCAAGGTCTCCGGCGTCATCCTAGCCGATCTCACCGGCGGCGCCCCCCCGGACCCCGCCGCCCAAACCACGCCCATCGTCCATCTCACTCGCCCCCTGCGCGGCAAAAAGGCCGCCAGCGTCTTCCCCGACAACGAGGGCGGCATGGAGCAGGTCGTGGGCTGCCTCGCCGAACTCGGCCACCGCCGCATCGGTTTCCTCGGCCGCATGCCCGGCCGCCACTCCGCCGAGACCCGCCTGCGCGGATTCGAAAAGGCCATGCGCAGGCGCGGCCTCGCCGTGGACCCCGGCCTCATCGTTGACGTGCTCGAGAACACTCCCGAAGCCGGGGCCGCCGCCGTCTCCAAGTTCGTCTCCGCCGCCAAGACGCTCCCCACGGCCCTCTGTGGCTTTACCGACATCATGGGCCTCACCGCGCTGGCTGAACTCCAGCGCCTCGGCCTCCGCGTGCCCCACGACATCTCCGTCACCGGATTCGACGACATTGACATGTGCAGCCTCTCCGTGCCCGGTCTCACCACCGTTCAGGTCCGCCGCGACGAGATCGGCCGCGTCGCCGCGCGCAAGCTCATCGCCATGATCGAAGGCGCCCAAGACGGCGACTCAACGCTTGTGCAAACCCGGCTCGTCGCGCGCGGCTCCACCGCTCCGCCCAGGCCCGCGGCCGCGCGGCCGCGCCGGAACGCCGCCGCTTGTCTGCCATAGCCTCAGCGAAGGCCGGCCCCGCCGGAGCGCGGGCATCTCGCCCGCGTCAGCAAAGGAGCCACAACGTTGCCCGCGAAATCCGCGATCCTCGATCTCATGGAAGGCGCCGTCCCCGACGAATCCATCTGGCACGCCCGCCCCCTTGGGATGCACTCCCTCAGCAAACCCAACGGCGTCGGCAAAGGCGCGGACTTCATCGGCGTCGATTACTTCACCTACTTCTGCGGCATCCTCAACCTTGTCACACTGGAAGTCAGCGGCAAGGCCGGCGCCAAGGCCATCAATCCCGCGGACTTCGCCCTTGAAGACTGGCGCTGGTTCCCCACCCATCTCTTCGGCCGCTGGCGCGCCTCCAGCGTCGAGGTGGACATGCGCGTCATGCTCACCAGCCCCGACGACGCCACCCTCTGGTTCACGGTTCGCAACCGCGGCAAGCAGCCCTTTGACGGCGAGGTGGCCGTCCTCGGCGACGAAAACCTCGACACCATGGGCGACTGGGGCAAGTACGCCCTCTCCGGCGCCTTCGACCTGATGAACCAGGGCGCCCTGACTCGCAAGACCATCTCCATCGGCGAATACTCCGACTGCTTCCCCTGGGTCACCCCTGTGCAGGAGAAGATGCCGCTCTACTGGAAGTTCTACCATCACTACACCCAGGCCGCCTTCGCCCTCCACGGTGGCGCATGGCGCATGTCCGAAGCCCCCTGCGTCTCGCGCCCCGGCCGCAAGCGCGTGGTCGTGGACGAAAAGACCGGCCAGTTCCGCGACGACGCCTTGTGCGGCCGGGCCCAGCGCCGATGGAAGGGTTCCCGCCCGCTCAGCCTCGCCCCCGGCGCCGAGACCGAGTTCGTCGTCCGCGCCTCCTTTGCCTGGACAGGCCGCAAGCCCCTCTCCGCCGCCGCCGGCCGAAAGCTCTACGCCCGCGCCGCCGCGCCGTTCGAAGCGTGGGATAAAGCCCTCGCCCGCCAGCGCCGTTTCTGGATAGACCAGCTCAAGCGCGTGCCCAGGCCCTCCCCGGCCCTGCCCCCGCGCTTCGCCCGGCTCTACTACAAAGCGTGGGTCGCCACCTTCCAGAACCTCATGCCACCGTTCTACGGCGGCATCCGCGACTACCGCCAGCCCGTCTTCTCCACCAACAAAGTCGCCCCCGGCTTCCAGGCTCCTTGCATGTGGGAAAGCGTCATCGGCTCCTTCCTCATGGGCTACGTCTCCCCCGCTCTGGCCGCACGCACGCTCGACGCCATCGTGAGCTGCATCGAAGAAGACGGCGTCCTGCTGGAGGATTGCGGCTACAGCCGCGCCACCACGCTCCCCAGCATCCTCGGCGTGGTCGCCCTGAACCTCAGCCGCCAAGGCATGGACCCCAAGTGGCTCCGCAAGTGGCGCAAGCCTCTGATGCTCAACTGGCGCCAGCAGTACCGCTATCCCACGTGGAAGCGCTTTGGACAGCCCCTGTGCCGCAACTACTTCTACGCCTACCACAACGGCCAAGCCCTCCTCGAAATCAGCCGCATTCTCCGCAGGCCCGCCAAGGAGATCCAGGCCATCGCCGACCGCCTGCGCGACATCCGGACCATGGTCCAGGCCTACTGGAATGAGGACAAGGGCTGGTTCCGCGCCCAGATCAACACCCAGGTCGGCAATTGCGGCCACTTCGAACCCGTGGAAGGCACCAACGGCGAGCTGATGGTCGGCATGCGCGGCGACGTTCTGCCCGAAAAGCAACGCCGCGCCATGGCGCGCATGATCCGCCAGCAAATGCTCTACGGCAGGTACATGGTCGCCAACGTCCCCAGCAAGGCGCCCGGCCTGGACACAGGCACGCCTGGCAAGAACGCCCAGCCCACTTTCGCCATCAAGCCCGCCAACTACCTCTACCTCTGGCCCGGGCTGCGCGACACTGACCCCAAGCTCTTCGCCAAAGCGGTGGACCGCACCCTTGCCGGCGTCGCCAACGCCAACGAGTTCAGCGAGAACTACAACCTCGATGGACAGTGCCGCCACAACCAGCCCATGAGCTTCTTCGGCATGTTCGCCGTCATCTGGTCCGTCCTTCTCGACAAGCGCTACGCCCCCAAAGGTCTGCGCGGGGTCGAGCACGGCCGCTGAGAAGCGGCCACGCTGGGAGTCAAAAGTCCGCCGTCTTTACGGGCAAAGGGAAGGCAGGAGGAAACCATGGTTCGAAGGGTGTGCGTCTGTGCGGCGTTCCTTTGCGCCGTGTCCTGGGCCGCCGAAGTCCAGCCCGTCAAGAAGATGACTCAGGATGGCTTCACGCTCGAAGTCTTCTCCGAGGGCGCCTGCGTGACGCCCGGCGGACCCGGCATGAAGATGTTCTCCAACCGGACGGTCAAGCTCGACCGATGCCCCGCCGAGTTCAAAGGCTTTCTCGGCGTCCAGACCGCGCTCAACAAGGTCGAGAGCGTCCTCGAATTCTCCGTCAGCCGTCCCGCGCGCCTTTTCGCCCCGCTCTATGGCCTCACCTCGTTCGGCGAATCCAAGGGCCGCTGGAAGGGCGAGGCGCCCGAGGGCTGGCGCCTGTGGGCCTTTGAGCGCCCGTTCTGGGGCAACGACAAGGCCGACATCTACTACCGCGATTTCCCCGCCGGACGCCATCGCCTCGAGCTGGAGACCTGGCTGGCTGTCCCCGCCGTCATCCCCCTCGACCGCCTGCCCGACGCCATGAAGATGATGTGCTGGCTGGAGCGCCCCAAGGGCAAGGAATACTTCCTGCCATCCGAGGATGCCAGTCTGCGCCTCCTCTTCGACAACCAGACCGCCGCCGCCCGCCCCGTCAACGTGACGTGGGAAGACCTGCCCACCGCCGGCCGCGGCGTCACAGGCGGCAAGGCCTCCTTCGACGCCAAGCCCGGCGTCACGGAGACATCGCTCGCCCTGGGCAAGCTGGTCAAGCCCGGCCTCTACCGCGTGGCCGTAACCGTTACGTCCAGCGGCCAGACATGGCGCCTGTGGGCGCCCGTCGGCGTGTTCGACAAGCCGAGCAAGCGGATTCAGTGGGACGAGGGCACATACCCCATCGGTCCCTACCTCAAGCCCCACCTCGTCAACGGCAAGTTCGGCATGTACACCGAACCCTACTTCCGCGCCACGTGCGACGACCTCTCGCGCCGCGGCTTCACCATGGTCAAGGACGCCGCCACGCTCAAGGAACTCGACATCGCCGCCGAGTACGGCATGAAGGCCATCGCCTTCTTCAAGGATTCCTACTCGCTCGAAATGCTCAAACACTCCGCGCTCATCGCCGCCATGGTCATGGATGAAGTGACGCTCGACAACGCCGCGGCCGCGCGCGTCTGCTACGACGCCATCGCCAAGCTCCGGCCCGACATCCCCGTGGTCACGTGCGAGGTGGGGGAGTCGACCGGCGACTTCACCAAAAGCGACCCCCTCCGCGTCTGGCCCGTGCTCGACCCCAAGCTCAGAATGCTCCGCTACTACCCTTTCCGCAAAGCCGCCTACGGCCTGGACCGCTATCTGATCTACAAGGGCTGGATCAGCGTCGACAGCGCCCTGCGCGCCGCCGAGGCCGCGTGCGGCACGCCCTACTGGTTCGTGGCCCAGACCTTCGGCAACGCCGTTTCGGACAGAGAACCCGAACCCTACTGGCGCACGCCCAACGCCGCGGAGCTCAAGGCGCAACTGCATCTGGCCCTGGCCCGCGGCGCCCGCGGCCTGCTCTTCTACACCTATCAATGCGAGCGCAGTTGGGACGGCATGGTGGACCAGGCCACGCTGGCCCCGCTCCCCAACCGCCTGCTCGACGCGGCCTCCGAAATGGCGCGCCTGGCTAACAAGCATGGCCGCATTCTCAATGCCCTCCGATTCGGCGGCTGGGTCGAGGCCGTGCCTGAGCAGGACTACGTGCTGGCCGTGCCGCGCTACCTCGGCAAGGACGACAGAAACGGCGAGAAGTACCTCTATCTGTTGAACCTGAAGACGGACCGCGAGGCCAAAGGCGACATGGCCTTCAGCGTCAAAGTCAAGCCGTTTCCAGCCATCGAAAGCGTCTATTCCGGCCAGCGCATCCCAACGACGCTCAAGGCCGGCCGCTTGGTCGTGCCCTACCGGATCGAAGCCGGCGGCGGCGACCTATGGCGCATCGTCACCGAAGACAAGGCCAACGAGCGGCCCAAAGACGCCGGCGACCCAGGCTGAGCCGGCGAGGAGGAAGACGCATGAGACTCTGGCGGAGCATCGCCCCACGGGAGCCCGAACGCCTGTCCGATTGTAGTCCGGAGTCATGTCTCCGGCGCGAGCAAAGGACGGCGCAGCGCCCGCCGCGAACGATCGTCCCAGCGGCCACCGCCCTAACGCGCCGGTTCTGGACCGCCGCTCTAGCCTTCTGCGCCGCGCTCTGCCTCGCCGCTTCCGCCAGGTCCGAGCTCAAAAAGACCGGCCCGGACTCGTGGCGCGACACTTTTGACGGAGATAGACTCTCTGGCTGGTCCGCCACGCCCGGCTTCCGCTTGGACAAAGACGGGGACAACCCCGTTCTGGCGGCGGGGGGGGCGGACGAAGCCGCTATGGCCGCCGTGCGCATCCGCTCCATCATGACGAACGTCGAGATCGCCGACGGCGCCGTCGAGTGCCGCATCCGCAAGATGGCCGGAAACTGGGCAGGCATCGTCTTCCGCCAAGGTCCCGCCGGCGGCCTGGAAGTCATGCTCGACGCGGAAGGGCGTCTCATGCTCCGCCGCCAGCCAGCCAACGAAGTCGTAGCCTTGGCTGCTCTGCCTCAAACCAAAGCGCCTTACCGAACACTGCGCGTCGTCGGTCTCGGCCCCGTCATCCGCGTCTACGTGGATGGCGCTCAGAGAGCGCGCATCCGCGACGAAACACTTTTCTCCGGCCGCGCCGGCCTCCTCGTCCACATCGCCCACGTCTTCTACGACGATTTCGTCATCACCCGCCAACTCCGCGACGAGGAAGCCGTGCTCCTGACCGCCGCCGCGCCCGGCGGCGCGCTGCTCGCCGCCCCCGGCCAGCCTGCCCAGATCGAGATCGTCGTGTCCAACGCGCTGCTCGCGCCTCGCCAGGCCGCGTTGACTTGGGCTCAGATCGGACCCGATGGCGCCCCCGGCCCTTGGAGCGAAGAGCCGCTCACCCTCACGCCCGGCCAGAACACCAGCGTCATCCTCAAACCCGGAGCGCTGACGCCTGGCCTCGCTCGTTTTGCCCTCGCGATCAAGGACGGCGCCAAGGAACTCACCCGGCTCAATGCCCCCGTGGCCTGCGTCGCCCGGCCCGACGGCAAGCCCGACGATCCCTTCTTCCCCATCGGCGCGTACGACAAGTATAGACTCGGCGGCGAACCGTGGGAGAGGAACACCTATCTCCACGCCATGTGCGCCGACCTCCGCGCCCACGGCGTCAACACCATCCTCACCGGCGGCGTCATGAACCCCGCCACAAAGGAACAGTTCGACACCGTGGCCAGCTATGGCATGAAGGTCGTCCTTCGCATGGATCGCCCCGCGCCCCCCGTGGTCGTCAACCATCCCGCGGTCCTGGCCCTTCTTCTCGGCGACGAGCCCAAGGCCAAAGACCTCCCCGCCTACAAGAAGCGCTACGAGGAACTCGCCGCCCAGCATCCGGACAAACTTGTCGGTACCTGCATGGTCGGCGAGGCGGTTTGCACAGGCGAGGACAACGACCCCTGGCGCATCTGGCCCGAGCTAAAGCCCAGACTCTGCATGGCGCGCTACTACCCCATGCGCAAGGCCGCCTACAACCTCGTGGACTCGCTGACTTACAAAGGCTGGCTGCCGCCCTCGGCCGTGTTCGCCCTGTTCGAAAAAGGCGCCGGCGACCGCGCGTGGTGGTACGTGGCCCAGACCTTTGGCGGACGCGTGGAAGCAGGCAAGCCTGAACCCTACTGGCGGAATCCGACCGGTGTCGAGTTGACCGGCATGTTGCACATGGCCCTGGCCCACGGCGCCAAAGGCGTCTTCTGCTACACTTATCAGAGAGAGAACCCGCAGTGGATGGCGCTGGTCGATCAGGAGTCGCTCAAGCCGCTGGACGACAAGTACGACGGGCTCGCCGCCTGGGCCAGGACCATCGCCCCCGCGCGCCCCGTGCTCCTCAACAGCGTCAGGAGCGGCATGGAAATCCGCGTCCGGCCCTGGACCGTGGAAGCCGTCGGCCGCAAAACCCCTGATGGCCGTCTCTTTGCCTATCTCGCCAACCGCGACACGAGCAACCCCGCCCAGTGCGACGTGTTTATCCCGTTCACCAAACAGAACAAGGACACCCTCGCCGTCGTGGAGGCGAAAGACCTCTTCTCAGGCGTGGCGGTCAACATGCGCAAGAATGACAATGGGTCCGCGGCGCGCGTGTCGCTGGCCCCAGGCGGCGGGCAGTTGTGGGAACTCAAGTTGGCGCCTGCGGCGCAATGACAGGGACGCCGGAACTGCATCGGGAGGCAAGGTCATGGACAGGATGAAACAGACATTCCGTCGCGCGTTTACGCTTATCGAACTGTTGGTCGTGGTGGCCATCATCGCCATCCTCGCCGCCATGGTCCTGCCCGCCCTCAGCGCCGCCAGGGAAAAGGCGCGCCGGAGCTCGTGCGCCACGAACCTCAAGCAACTCGGCGTGGCCATGGAAGGCTACGGCGGCGACTATTCCGGCTATCTGCCAAGCTGGCCCGGCTGGTTCGGCCAGGCCAATGACTGGTGCCGCCCCAACCGCGCCGGCTGCACGATCGCCCACGACAGCTCGGCGCCCTGGACCACCGACCCCGCCACCCGCTGGCCACTACCGTATTCTTACCAGTACTACCAGGGCAAGCCCGGCGACACCGCCGTTCGCATGGACGGCCGAACCACGGCCAACGGCGAGACGCCCCTCGTCTGTTTCTACCGGACCATCGGCTTCGCGAAGAAGGACGCCACCAACGCTCCCTTCGATCTCACCGGCGGCCTCAACATGGCGCCCATGGGACTCGGCATGTTGGTGGACTCCGGGTTCGTCGCGGACGCCAAGCTCTTCTACTGCCCCAGCGCCCAGGGCATGCCCCCCGACTACCGCGTCTCCACCACCGACTCCAGGTTCGCCGGCGCCTGCAACATGAACGACTGGAAGAACGCCGGCGGCTTCGGCCGCGGCGCCCTGCTCTACGGCGACTGGTCCCGCAACCTTTGGTCCACCGCCAGCACGCTGCGCGCGCAGTACATCCAGTGCCAGTACAACTACCGCAACGTCCCCCTCAGCGTCATGAACACCTGGCACGGCCGCCAGGACGGAACCTATAAGCTGGCCGCCACCAAGGGCCAGATCAGTTGGCGCGTGGGCCAGCCCTTCTTCCGCACAACGCGAGAACTCGCCGGCCGCGCCCTCGTCGCCGACACGTTCAGCAAAGGATGGGACTTCGACGCCCTCGACCGCAACATCACCATCGCCACGCTCGACGACACGCGCAAGATCGCCGGCATGGGCGCGCGCGCCCACCGCAGCGCCTACAACGTGCTCTATGGCGACGGCCACGCCGCCGTCTATGGGGACCCCCAGGAGACCGTTATCTGGCACACCCAAGGCCGCGGCGCCAGCGGCGGCGCCAAGACGGGTGACCTGGTCTTCGCCGTCAACAGCACCTTCGGCTATGCCGACGACCTCCTCACCGGCCTCGAAAGCGTCGCCGTGGGCGAGAACAAAGACTACTTCAAGGACAACGCCCGCCAGGTCTGGCACTCGTTCGACAACGCCGCCGGGCTGGACCAACGGTGAACCGCCGGCCGGGTCGGTGAGACGTCCCCGCCGCTACCTCGCGGACGTCCTTGCCCCGCCCCGCGTCACCACTGTGTCCGCCAGGAAGTCGTGGAGCGCCTGCTTGCGCCGCGTCCACCCCGCCATCATGTAGCCGATCATCAGCGTCGCCGCGGAAACGTACTTCGCCGCCGCGCGGCCCAGGCTGCGGCCAAACGACAGCCGCCGGCCCTCCACGTCGCTGACGCGCAGCCCCAAAACCTTCTTGCCCACCGTGCCCTGCCACAGCGACGCCGTCAGAAACGTTTCGTAGACCAGGCTGGTTGCGGCCGAAAGCCCCCAAGCCCCCAGGATCGCCCCGGAGACCGCCACGCCTGGCGCGAGCGAATGCCCCCACGCGCCGATACTCTCCCGCCAGATATCCTGAACCCCGCTCTGAACCGGGTAGAGCACGATCCCGTCAATGATCACCGCCACGAAGCGGATCCAGAACCCGCCGTAGCGAACATCAGGCGCGGTCTGCGCAATGGCGGGCAGAACCAGGCCCGGAATGGCCGGCGCCGGCGCCCAGGCATCCATGCCAGGCGTCCACACCAGAGTGGCCGGGCTCAACGCGCCGGTGGCGATCCATTGTCGCAACTGCGACTCGGGAACCGGCCCCGCTTGCTGCCCGTTGGCCGCGTAGTGCCACATGCGTTCAGTCATGGCCGCGCGTCCCCGCCCAAAGCCGCTCCGCAATGGCCGCAGAATTTCGCCTCCGCCTCATTCAGCGAACGGCAGCGCGGACACGGCTTTGACGTGATGAGGACCGATCCGCACTCCGCGCAGAAACGCGCTTGCGCCGGCGCCATGCGCTGGCACTTGGGACACGCCAGCCCGCCCGCGCTCTGCCGCGCCGCGCTGACGCCCGCCGCCGCGCTCTCGGCCGCCGCCCGCGCCGCCGCGCGCAGGGTGTCCATCACCCCCCGCGCCGTCACGTCTATCGCATCGCGCGCCGCCGGGCTCACTTCCGCCGCGCTGTAGCGCGAAATGGCGCCCAGGAACCCGAACGCAAGCAGCGCCCCGCCAGCCATGACAAGCGGAACGCCCAGAATCGCCAGCCAGAACAGACGCGGGTGGACCTGGCCGCACACATTCGCCAACAGGTCCGCCAGCCCGGCGACGAGCATCGCCGCGCCCAGCGCGCCCAGCGCGAGCCCCAGCCTCCTAACCCGGCCGCGCTTCTTCTCGTGATCAATGTCCACCGACATCAAGCCCGACTCCAAACAACGAACCCTGACCGCGTCTGCCCGGCGCAACGCGCCGCCCGCCCAGACGCATCGCCCGCCGCCAAGCAGCGTACCCTGTGCCGCTGGGCCG
>CAYYEE010000049.1:0-15770 GCA_964470775.1 uncultured Planctomycetota bacterium
CGTCGGCGGGGACATGGCGCCTCAGCCCGCCAACGGCGGGATCGCAACGTGTCCTCCGAACAGACGCGACATTTTCAACAGGCGGACAGGGAGAAGGGGAACCGCGGCGCGGCCGCTCGCGCGTCCAGTCCCATGATTCCCGCGGCTCCCGTCCTTCTCAGCTTTCCCGGGGCGTCACTCCGTCTCTTGGCGGACGGGCCTGCCGCCAAGGTATAATCTCTGGGCCGCCATCCGCGTGACGCCTCACAGAGCAAGGAATCGCCCTTGGTCATCCAGGCCGAGAACCTGACCAAACGCTACGGCCCCACGCTGGCCGTGGACCGGGTGTCGTTCTCCGTGGAGCAAGGCGAGGTGGTGGGCTTCCTGGGCCCCAACGGCGCCGGCAAATCCACCACCATGCGCATGTTGACCTGCTTCATCCCGCCCACCTCGGGCACGGCGCGGATCATGGGCCTGGACGTGTTCAGCGACTCCATCGAGGCCCGCCGCCGCATCGGCTACATGCCCGAAGCCGCCCCGCTCTACCCGGACATGCGCGTCATCGAGTACCTCCGCTTCCGCGCCGCCATCAAGGGCGTGCCCCCGCGCGATCGCCGCGGCCGCGTGGCCGAGGTCATGGACCAGTGCGGCGTGGCCGGCGTGCAGCGCAAACTCATCGGCGCCCTGTCCAAGGGCTATCGCCAGCGCGTGGGCCTGGCCGACGCGCTCGTCGCCGACCCGCCCCTGCTCATCCTCGACGAGCCCACCATCGGCCTCGACCCCAACCAGATACGCCTGGTCCGCCAGATGATCCGCGGCCTCGCGCCCAAGCGCACCGTCCTCATCTCCACCCACATCCTGCCCGAGGTCGAGGCCGTGTGCTCGCGCGTGCTCATCATCAACCGCGGCCGCATCGCGTGCAGCCAAAGCGTGGATGAACTCACCCGCCCCGCGCAGGAGCGCATGACCCTGCGCCTCGAAGTGCGCGGTCCCGCCGACGCCGTGGCCGCCGCGCTGGCCAGCGCCCCGGGCGTGGCCGAGGCGCTCTTGGAGAGCTTCGCCGGCGGCGTGGCCGCCTTCACCATCAAAGCCCAGCCCGGCCAGGACCCGCGCGAGGAGATTTCGCGCCGCATGTTGTCGCGGACGTGGCCGGTGCGCGAACTGCGCGCCTGCCGCCTCTCGCTCGAAGACATCTTCGCCCGCATCACCGCCGCCGAAGTCGGCGAGGAGCCACAGCCATGAGGAACCTCGCGCCCCTGGCCCGCCGCGAAATCGCCAGCGCCTTCTTCAGCCCCTTGTCCTACGTCGTGGCCGCCGTGTTCCTGGTCCTCACCGGCGCCTTCTTCCCCTATCTGGCCGACAACGCCTCCAGCACGTCCGACCTGGTGGACCAGATATGGAACCAGCCCGCCGACTGGGCCGCGCACCAGTTCCTCAGCCTGGTCCAGACGCTCCTCATGTTCGCCGCGCCGCTGCTCACCATCCGCGTGCTCAGCGAAGAGCACCGTTCTGGCTCCATCGAGGCCCTGCTCACCGCGCCGGTCACGGACGCCGAGGTCGTGGTGGCCAAGTGGGCGGGCGTGTACGCGTTCTTCCTGTTCATGATCGCGCTCACGGGCGCGCACATGGCGTTCGTCTTTCACTACGGCTCGCCCGACGCATGGCGCGTGGCCGCCCACTATCTGGGCGTGGCCTTGCTCGGCGCGTTCTTCCTGGCCATCGGCGTGTTCGCCAGCGCGCTGACGCGCAACGCCATTGTGGCCGGCGGCGTCGCTCTGCTGCTCATCATGGCCCACAGCCTCACCGGCCTCGTGGACTACTACTTCGGCGGACGGCTGGGCCAGTTCTTCAAGCAGATGGCGCCCTACTCGCTGCTCGCGCAGATGGAGCAGGGCATGGTGACGCTGCACCAGGGCGTGTTCTTCATTTCGATGACCGCGTTCTGGCTGTTCATGGCCACGCGCGCGCTGGAAAGCCGCAAGTGGAGGGCGTCGCCATGAGCAGCCTGCCCCCCAGCCCGCGCGGCGAACGCCTCAGCCCGTGGCAGGCGGCCGCGCGCCTGGCCGCGCCGGCCGGGCTGGCGCTTTTGGCCGCGGCCTCGGCCGCGTGGGCCGTGCTCGATCCGGAGACGTGGTACCGTTCCACGCCGGTCGTGGCGCTGGTTGGCGCCGGCGCGTTGCTCATCCTGATCAGCGCCGTGTTCGCGGGCCGGTGGCTGGCCGGCGCTCTGTTTCACCGCCGCGCCGCGGCCGGCCTCAACGCCGCCTTCGCCGCCGTCCTGGCCCTGGCCATCCTCATCTTCGTCAACGTCATCAGCTCGCGCCAGCAGTTCGTGTCCTATTGGACCAGCCAGGAGGTCTTTGCCCTCTCGCCCAACACGCTCTCCACGCTCGAACAGCTCGACAAATCCGGCCAGGGCCTGCGCATCGCCGCCTTGCTCGGCTCCGACCGGTTCAGCGACCGCGTGCGCGGGCTGCTGGCCGAATACGGCCGCCGCTCCAAAAACCTCAAGATCGACAACATTGACTTCTATCGCGACAAGACGCGCGTGGACCTGGAAGCCAAGAACCTTCGAGACCCCGTGAAGGCCGAGTCGCTCGTGCTGCGCTTCGGCGCGCGCGAGAAGGTCGTCGAGGCCAAGGCCCTGGTGCATTTCGACCGCGGCGCCATCGCCAGCGGCCGGCCCCCGCGCCCCCGTTTCCAGGGCGAAGCCGTCATCACCTCCGCCATCCGCGAGTTGATCGAGCCCCGCAAGCTCAAGGCCTGCTTCTTGCAGGGCCATGGCGAGTTCGAGACCACCGACTTCGGCCCGCGCGGCCTGAGCGATATGGCCAAGCGCCTCCAGCGCGACGGCTTCGAGACCGCCACGCTGAATCTGGAGCAGGCCCGCTCCGTGCCCGACGACTGCACCGTGCTCGTATGCGTCGCGCCCATCCGCTCCTTTGGCCAGAACGAAGTGGACGCCGTAGCGCGCTACCTTAAGGAGCAGGGCGGCCGGCTGCTGGTCATGGCCCTGCCCCAGGCCGCGGCCGGCGGGCTCACGGGCCTGCGCGAGTTCCTCTTCGACGAGTACAAGATCAGCGTGCGCGACGACTTGCTCGTGGCCCAGCCTCAGGCGCTCTCGGGCGACGCCGGCGACCCTCGGATCCGCGTCGCGCAATGGGGCGACCACCCCGTGACGCGCGAGCTCAAAGGTTTCACGGCCCTGTTCCCCTGGTCGTGTCCGGTGGTGGACAGCCGGCCCAGGCGCAACCGCCGCGACCCGGCGCCGGACATCGAGATCACCACGCTCGCAACCTCCTCGAGCCAGGTCTGGGGCGAGACCAGCCTGAACATCCGTTCCGAAGCCGACATCCGCCGCAACGCCCACGACCCGATTGGCCCCTTCACGCTGGCCGTCGCCGCGGTCCGCAAGCCCGCCCGCCCCACCCAGCCCGCCGAACGCCTCATCGTCATGGGCAACGCCCTCTCCGCCACCAACCAGGTCATGTCCGACGACGCTTTGGCCGCCCAGTTCGTCAACCGCGCGCTGGTGACGGGCGCCGTGAACTGGCTGGCCGGGCGCGAATACAACGTGGGCCTCGAACCCTTGCGCCTCGCCGAGCGGCCGCTGGAGATCGGCGCCGCGGGCCGGCGGTTCATCCGGTTTGCGTGCTGGGCCGGCCTGCCCGGCGCGTTGGTGGTGCTGGCCGCGCTCATCCTTTGGCGCCGCACGCGGTGATCTCTTCGCGGCCCGCGCTCCGGCCGTCTGCCCTCGGTGGCCGAAGGCCGGGGGGCGCGCTCGACGCCGGGCGCCGCGTTCCAGGCTTGCGCATCTGAAAACCACATGAGACTCCGCACTACCCTCATCCTCGCCGTTGTCTGCGCCGCCCTGGCCGCCTGGACGTGGTGGGGAGGCCGTCCCTCCCCGCCGCCCGCGCCGCCGGACCTGGGAGACCGCGTGTTCGGCGAGGCGATCCTCGCGCCCGCGCAGAGCGGCGGGCGGCTGGGATTGGCCGACCTTGTTGAGCGCATCACCCTCTCGCGCGGCGGCCAGAGCGTCACGCTCGAACGCCAGCCCAGCGGCCAGGCCCAGGCGTGGCTCATCACCGCGCCCCTGCGCCGCGCCGCCAGCCGCCAGGCCGTGGACCGGCTGCTCTATGGTCTTGAGTTCCTCAAGCGCGTCCCGGCCGCGCCGCCGGCGGGCGACGCCGGCCTTCAACCGCCTCGCGCCGAAGTCGCCTTCACGGCCGCGGGCCGCGAATGGCGCCTGCGCGTCGGCGCGGCCGCGCCCGGTCACGACACCGTCTATGTCCAGCGCGGCGACAGCCCTGGCGTCGTGGCCGCGGACGCGGCCGGCGTGGCGCCGCTTTTCGAGGACTTCGCCCGTCTGCGCGACGACGCCGTGCTGCGCGCGCACCGTTTCGACGTGACACGCGTGGAGTGGCGGCAAGCTGGCAAGCCGGCCATCGTGGCCGAGCGCCACGGCGCCATGTGGCGGCTGGCCCAGCCCGAAGCGTCTCTGGCCCACGCCGCCGCGGTGGATTCCGTCGTTCGCGCCCTGTGCGGCCAGAACGAGCCCGGCGGCCTGGCTGTGTCGCTCAACCCCGATTCCCTGGTCTCGGATGACGAAGCCAGCCTGGCCGGCTTTGGCCTGGAGCCTCCGGCGCGGTCCGTCGCGCTCACCGTGCGCGGTGAACAGCGCGGCTTGCGCGCCGGGCCGCCCAAGGACGGCAAGGCCTGCGCCAGCCGTCTCGGCGAGTCGTCCGCTTATCTCCTTCCGGACAAGGACTTGGCGCCGCTCTTCCCCGGCCTGGACAGTCTGCGCTGCCCGACCGCGCTCGAATTCTCGCCCGAGGCCATCCAGCGCATCGAGATTGCCCAGTCCGGCGCCGCGGTCGTTCTGGAACGCGTCGAGGGCCGGTGGCGGCTGGAGCAGCCAGAGGCCGCCGAGGCCGACGGCGAAGAGGTGGAGCGGTTCTTGGCCGGTCTGCGGCAGGCCCCGGTGAGCGCATGGCCCAGCCAGACCGCGCCGGCGCTGGGCCTGGACAAGCCATCCGTGACCGTGTCGCTTTTCGAGAAGAGCGCGACGCACCGCCTCAGCCTGGCGCTTGCGCAAGACGCCTGCTACGCCCTGCGCGGCGGCGAGACGCAACCCCTCAGGCTGGACGCTTCAGTTCGCGAGCTCGCGGCCTGGGGTTGTCTGGGCTTCCTGCCCAAGACGGTGCTGCGGTTCGCCAAGGACCACGCCCAGCGCGTGGAGATCGCCGGGCCGGAGCGGCGCGTCGTGGTGGAGCGCGACGGCGCCGCGTGGCGCATGACCGCGCCGGCCAAGGCCGAAGCCAGCGCCTCGGCCGTCAACGAACTGCTGTGGGACTTGGGCGACCTGCGCGCGCGCGAAGTGGCGGCCATCGGCCCGCCCAGCCTCAAACCCTTTGGTCTTGACCCCCCCGCATGGCGCGTGCGCGTCACGGTTCAGCCCCCCCAGGCCGAAGCCCAGACGCACGAGCTCCTCCTGAGCGCCGGTCAAGGCGACAGCCTCTGCGCCGCGCTGGCGGGCAAAGACCGCGTCTACCGTCTCGACCGCGGCGTCGAGAGCCGCCTCGCCGCGGAGATGGCCAGTCTGCGCGTCGCGGCGCTTGCGCCGGACGGCGTGGAGGCGCTGGAGGTGGAGCGGGAGGGCCGGCCGGCCGCGCGGTTCGAGCGCTCGGGCCAGACATGGAAGCAGGCCGGCGCGGAAGAGCCGCCGCCGCAGCGTTACGTGCTGGGCCTTGTGGACGCCATGAGCGGGCTCACCGCGCTGTCCATCGCCACTTACGCTCCGCTCAGCCCCGAGCCCTTTGGGTTGGACAAGCCGCGCCTGCGCCTGGCCGCCCGCGTCAAAGGAGGCGCGACCGTGGAACTGCGTGTGGGCCGCGAGCGCCACGACGGCGTCTACGCCTCGGGCGGCGCCACGCCTTTCGTTTATGTTATCTCGCGCAACGACGCGGCGCGGCTGCTGGCGCCGCCGGACCAGCCGTGAAGCCGCGTCCTTCTGGTAGAATGGATTTCGTGTTGGAATGGGGCCACAGAAAAGGAGAACTCGCCGGATGAAAGCCTCCCTGTGGACGGTCGTCGCCGCCGTGACCCTGGCCGCCGGCGCCGCCAGCGCCTCCAACCTTCGGCGCGGCCCCATCGTGGACGTCGTGGAGAAGACGCGCGACTGCGTCGTGAACATCAGCGCCAAGGGCATCGTGCTTCAGCGCGAGCCCTCCGCCTATCGCGGTTCCGAAGACCCCTACGACCGGCTGTTTCGCGACTTCTTCCAGCCTCGGCGCTATCGCCGCGCCCAGGTGCAGCAACCGCTGGGATCGGGCGTCATCCTTGACGCCAGCGGCCTCGTGGCCACCAACGCCCACGTCATCCGCCGCGCCAGCAACCTGTGCCTCTCGCTGTCCGACGGCAAGCAATATGAAGGCGAACTGCTGGCCGCGGACATGGACGCCGACCTCGCCCTGCTGCGCATCCGCGGCGGCGGGCCGTTCAAGCCCGTGCGCATGTGCCGCTCCGAGCCCATGCTGGGCGAAACGGTCGTCGCCCTGGGCAACCCTTTTGGCCTGAGCAACTCCGTCACCTCGGGCATCGTCAGCTCTCTCGACCGCGACGTCACCGTGGGCGAAGGCGACAACGCGCTGAGCTTCCAGGGCCTCATCCAGACCAGCGCGCTCATCAACCCCGGCAACAGCGGCGGCCCGCTGCTGAACATGGAAGGCGAGCTGATGGGCATCAACACCGCCATCATCAGCGACGCCCAGGGCATCGGGTTCGCGCTGCCTGTCACGCAGCTCCGCAAGGTCATGGCGCGGTTGCTTTCCACGCCCGACGCGCGGACCGCGTCCGTGGGGCTGGCGCTCAACGACACGGGCGCGCCTTCGGTGCAGCGTGTGTCCGATGGCGGCCCGGCGGCCAAGGCGGGCGTGGAGGCCGGCGATGTCATCCTGTCCGTGGACGGCCGCGAAATCACGGACCCCTATGACTTCGCGCTGGCCCTGCTGGCGCGCAAGCCCGGCGAGAAAATCAAGATCCGCCTGCGGCGCGGCGGCAAGGAAATGGAGAAAGACGTCGTTTTGGGCCGGCTGCCCACGCACGAGGACGAGATCTCGCGCCGCATCGGCGTCTCTGTCCAGAACGTTACGGCCTCCCTGGCCGAGACCATGGGCCTGCCGCTGAAGTGGGGCGCGTTGATCGCGGGCGTGACGCCCGGCGGACCGGCCGAGGAAGCGGGCTTGGCGCCCGGCGACGTGCTGGTCCAGGTGGGCCGCTACCGCATCACCACCGTGGCCCAGGCCGCCCGCGCGCTGCGCGAGGCCAAGCCCGGCGACGAGGTGTTCATCGCCATCGTCCGCCAAGGCAGCCTGGCCTACACCCGGATCCGCGCCAAGTGAGCTCTTTTGCAGGAGAACGCGCCGTGGCGCCACGCAAGCGCTCGGCCGCGGCTCAACCCGCGGGCGAGCTGGAACTGATCGAGTGGATTCGCGGCCAGGCCGCCATGCCCCGCGGCGTGGCGATCGGCCCGGGCGACGACTGCGCCGCCCTGCGTCTCCGGCCCGGCGAGCTGTGCGTCGTCACCACGGACTCCGTCATCGCCGGTGTGCACTACGACCCGGGGACCGCCTCGCCCGAACGCATCGGCCGCAAGTCCGCGGCGCGCTCGCTCAGCGATCTGGCCGCCATGGCGGCCCGGCCCGTGGCCATCGTGTGCGCGGCCCAGTTCCCGCGCTCGACGGACATGGCCTACGCCAAGGCCATCATCAAGGGGCAGATGGAAGTCTGCAGGCGTTGCGGCGCGGCCTTGGCGGGCGGCGACGTGGCCGTGTCCGATGGCCCGCTGTCGCTCAACGTCACGGCCATCGGCGCGGCGCGAGCGGGCCGCCTGGCGCTGCGCTCGGGCGCCAGACCCGGCGACGCGCTGTGCGTCACGGGTGAGCTGGGCGGCTCCATCCTGGGACATCACCTCGATTTCACCCCCCGCCTCAAAGAGGCGCAGTGGCTGCGCCGCCATGCCGCCCTGCACGCCATGATCGACATCAGCGACGGCTTGGCGCGCGACGCGGGCCGGCTGGCGGCCGAGAGCGGCGCCGGCGTCGTGATCGACCCGGCCCGGCTGCCCCTTTCCGCCGCGGCCGCCGAGATGTCGCGCCGGACCGGCAAACCCGCGGTCTACCACGCCCTCAACGACGGCGAGGACTACGAACTGCTCTTTGCCGTGGCGCCCAGGACAGCCCAGGCCTTGACCGCGCGGCGCGGCGCGCCTTGCCGCGTCACGACCATCGGCCAGGTTGTCGCCGAGCGCGGTCTCTGGATCCTTGACGCCCGCGGCCGGCGCCGGCGCCTCGCTCCCGGCGGGTGGACGTACGCGTTCGGCAAGGGCTGACGGGGCGGCGGACGCGGGGGCGCATGGCGGGGACGGCGCCCGTGGGGGCCGGCGTCCTTTCTGTCCCGCTTGTCCCTTGTCCCCAGCCGCTCAACCGGAGTTGCTTTCAGGCCGAAAAGGATGGTATATCTCATCATCCGTACCGTCCGCGCCGGGCACGGCCCACAAGACGCGCCCGCCATCATCCAGGAGGCCATCGCGCCATGCGCATCGTCCGCCAATTCAACGTGACGGCCAATCTGCCTGAACCGCTCGAACCGTTGCGCCGCATCGCCTTCAACCTGTGGTGGTGCTGGCGCCACGACGCCATCGCCCTGTTCCGCCGGCTGGACCCGGAGCGCTGGGAGCTGTGCGAGCACAACCCTGTGCGCATGTTGGGCGAGACGGACCAGGCGCGCCTGAACGCCATGGCCGAAGACGACGGCTACCTGGCCCACGTGGCCCGGGTGAGTGAAGCCCTGGACGCCTACTTGGCCTCGCCCCGGCGCTACGCCGACCGCACCGGCGGCGGAACCATCGCCTATTTCTCGGCCGAGTTCGGCCTGTCCGAGTGCGTGCCCATCTACTCCGGCGGCCTGGGCATGCTGGCCGGCGATCACCTCAAAGCCGCCAGCGACCTGGGCCTGCCGCTGGTGGGCGTGGGGCTGCTCTACCGCGAGGGCTACTTCCGCCAGTACCTGAACCCCGACGGCTGGCAGGGCGAAATCTACCCGCGCAACGACTTCTACAACATGCCCATCACCAAGGCGCGCAACGCCAGCGGCCAGCCCGTGGTCTTCGATTTCCGCCACTATCCCCAGCGCGTCGTGCGTGTGCAGGTGTGGCAGGTGGAAGTGGGCCGCGTGCCCCTCTACCTGCTCGACACCAACCTCCTGGAGAACGACCCGGCCGACCGCGACATCACCGCCCAGCTCTACGGCGGCGACTGGGAGATGCGGCTGCGCCAGGAGATGATGCTGGGCATCGGCGGCATGCAGGCGCTGCAAGCCCTGGGCATCCAGCCGGCCGTCTGCCACATGAACGAGGGCCACTCGGCCTTTCTGGCCGTGGAGCGCTGCCGCATGTTGATGAAGCAGACCGGCTGCTCCTTCAATGAAGCGCGCGAGGCTGTGTACGCGGGCGCGTGTTTTACGACGCACACGCCCGTGCCCGCGGGCAACGACGCCTTCCACCCCGGGTTGATCGAAAAGTACCTGGCCCCTTACATCCGCGACCTGGGCCTGACGTTTGAGGAGTTCATGGCCCTGGGCCGCCAGAATCCCGCCAACACGCAGGAGGAGTTCTGCGTCACGGTGCTGGCGCTCAAGCTGGCCAGCTTCCGCAACGGCGTCAGCCGGCTCCACTCCGAAGTCTCGAGCAAGATGTGGCGCAACATCTGGCCGTCCGTTCCCCTGGCCGAGGTGCCCATCACGTCCATCACCAACGGCGTCCACACCAGCACGTGGATCAGCCACGACATGGCCGGACTGCTGGACCAGTACCTTGGCCCGCGCTGGCTCAGCGCGCCCGCCGATCCCATCGTTTGGGCCCGCGTGGACCAGATTCCCGACGCCGAGCTCTGGCGCACGCACGAGCGCCGGCGCGAGCGGCTGGTGGCCTTTGTGCGCCAGCGCGTGCGCCGCCAGCTCATGCGCCGCGGCGCGCCGCCGCGCGAAATCGAGCAGGCCGAAGAGATCTTGGACCCGGATGCCCTGACAATCGGGTTTGCCCGCCGCTTCGCCGGCTACAAACGCGCCACGCTGCTCTTCCACGACGTGGAGCGGCTCACCCGCATCCTGTGCAACACGGACCGGCCCGTGCAGATCATCTACGCGGGCAAGGCCCACCCGCGCGACAACGAAGGCAAAGAGCTGATCCGCCGCATCGTCCACATGGTCCGCCGGCCCGAGCTGCGCCGCCATGTCGCCTTTGTGGAAGACTATGACATGAACGTGGCGCGCTATCTGGTGCAGGGCTGCGACGTGTGGCTCAACACGCCGCTGCGGCCCATGGAGGCCAGCGGCACCTCGGGCATGAAAGCCACGGCCAACGGCGCGCTCAACATCTCCATCCCCGACGGCTGGTGGGCCGAAGCCGCGCGCCAGGACAACGGCTGGACCATCGGCCGCGGCGAGCAGTACAGCAGCTTTGAGGAGCAGAACGCCGTGGAGAGCGCGGCCATCTACGACATCCTCGAAAAGGAAGTGGCGCCCATGTTCTACGAGCGCGGCGCGGACGACCTGCCGCGCCAGTGGGTGCGCTATATGAAGAACGCGCTGCGCTCCGTTTGCCCCATTTTCAACACACACCGCATGGTGCAGCAGTACACCGAGTGGGCCTACGTGCCCGCCATGGAACGATGGCGCCGCATGACCGACAGCAACCTGGCCTTGGCGCGCCAGGTGGCCCAATGGCGCGGCCGCATGGCGGCCAACTGGCCCAAGACGCGCATCCTGAGCGTGGACGCCGCGGGCAAGGACGAGGTCAAGGTCGGCGACCGGCTGGAGGTGTCGGCGCGGATTGACCTGGGCCAGGCCGAGCCCGACGACGTCCGCGTGGAGATCTACTTCGGCGGCGTGGACGTGGAGAACAACCTGGTTCGTCCGCGCACCACCACCATGAAGTGCGAGGGCCGCGGCGCCGACGGCGTCTACACCTTCCGCGGCCAGGTTCAGTTCCGCGCCAGCGGCCAGCATGGCCTGGGCCTGCGCGTGCTGGCCCAGCACCCCGAGATCGTCTGCGCCTTCGACACAGGCATGATTCTTTGGGCGTGAGCGCTAGTAGTGTTTCAGAAATAGCTTTGCTATTTCCGAAATACCACACTGGGCACGCAGCCGCGGACGCGCGGCAAAGGATTCATGGGGGCGGCCCGCCGGGCCGCCCCTACTTGTTCCACACCACCCACACCAGAGCGCACGCGGCCAGCACGGCGGCGGCGGTGAAGGGGATGCCGATGCGCATGAACGGCCAGAAGCCGGTGGCGTGGCCGCGTTTCTTCAGGATGCCCAAGGTGACGACGTTGGCCGACGCGCCGATGGGCGTGAGGTTGCCGCCCAGGCACGCGCCCACCAACAGGCCGAACAGCAACAGGGGCTCGGGCGCTTGCATCTTTTCCGCCACGGTCTGCGCCACGGGGATCATGGCTAGCAGAAACGGCACGTTATCCACAAATCCAGAGACCCCCACCGCGAACAGCGTGATGGCGGCAAAGGCCACGAACCGGCTGGCCCCCACAAGTCCGGCCATGGCGTCGGCGAGCTTTTCGAGCCAGCCCGACTCGCTCAACCCGCCGACCAGGACAAAGACGCCGATCAGAAAGAACGTCGTGCCCCAGTCCAGCGCCTTGCCCATGTCGCGCAGGCCGCCCCACTTGGCCACCCATCGGAACCACACCACGCATACGGCGCCCAGAGCCAGCGTGAAGACGCCCGCGAACCACTCGAAATCCGGGTCTACCAGCGTGGCCACCGAAAGGCCCAGGACCAGGAGAACGAGCAGCGCGGCGGGAACCCATGAGCGGGCGGCCTCCTGGGCGATGAACGCGGTCTTTTCCTTGTGGCGGCGGAAGACCCAGGCCAGGACCAGCAGCGACGCCACGGCGCCGAGCTCAACGGCGAAAAAGATGCTCAGCCGGCCCTTGTGGATGAAGAAGTCCCAGAAGCCGATCTTCATGTAGCCGGCCAGGATCATGCTGGGCGGGTCGCCGATCATGGTGGCCGTGCCTTGCAGGTTGCTGCTGACCGCGATGCCGATGAGCAGGGGCACTGGATTCGCGCGCAGCTTGTCGGCCAGGCTCAGCGCCACCGGCGCCACCAGCAGCACGACGGCGACGTTTTCGACGAAGATGGAGATGAAGCCCGACAGCGCGCACAAGGAGAGCATGGCGGCGCGGGCCGTGGGCGCCTTGTCCACCAGCCACTCGGCCATCACGGCCGGCACGCGGGAGAGGAGGAACGCCTCGGCCAGGATGAGCGTGCCGAAGAACAGGCCCATGACGTTCCAGTTGATCTTCTGGAACAGCGCCTCGCGCCAGCCCACCACGCCGGCCAGGACCAGCGCGGCCGCTCCGGCGCAGGCGGTCCAGGGACGGCGTTCGGGCAGGATGACGAAGAGAGCGTAGCAGGCGGCAAAGACGGCGAGGCTGATCCAGGCGTGAGTCACGAGGCATTTCTCCGGCGCGAACGCCAAATCAGAAGGGGGCGGGAAGGCCCGACACACTCGGCCGCGCATCACGGACAGCGCGAGTGGCTGGGTCATGAGCCGGCTATTTTCTCACGAAGGGAGCCCCATCTCAAGCGAAATCGGCCCCAATCGGGCGCCGTTGACGCGGGCCGCGGGTTCGGGTAGTCTCTGTCGCGCGGCGGCCTGGAAGGCGCGGCTTGCGCTGGTTTGGGGGAGGAGGGGAAAGGCGGGCATGAGCTTTTTCCGGGACGTGTGTCTCCTGCGCGCGCCCCAGGCCGCGGAGTTCCCGCATCACCTGGCCGCGGCTCACCTCATCGAGTTGTGCTCGCTGGCGGCCGTGGTCGAGCCGCTCGTGAACAGCGTCCGCATCCCCCTGGATTCGTACGACCCGCTGCTCTTCTCGCGGTTCGATAGATTCCTGCGCTCCCATCCCGCGGACCTGGTGGGCGTCTCGGCCATGACCGGGGCGTTCAACAACGCCTTGCGTCTGGCCCAGATCGCCAAGCGCCACGGCAGGTACGTCGTGCTCGGCGGCTATCACCCTTCGGCCATGCCGCGCGAGACGCTGGAGTCGCCGTGGGTGGACGCGGTGGTCATGGGCGAGGGCGAAAGGACTTTCGAGGACCTGGTGGTCAACGGTCCTTCGGAGAGCGTGCCGGGGCTCGCGTTCAAGCGGAACGGGAGCGTCATCATCAATGAGCGGCGTCCGCTGATCAAGGACTTGGACTCGCTGCCCATGCCGTTGCGGAGAATCCGTCCGGAGTTCTGCGGCTGGGCGGGGGACGATTACCACGTGGATGTCGTTTTTACGTCGCGCGGCTGTCCGTGGCAATGCTCGTTCTGCGCCAACGGGACCGTGCACGGGCCGTGGCGCGCGCACAGCCCGGAGCGGGTGGTGGACGAACTGGCCACCCTGCACCGGCGCCGGCAGCGGCGGCTGGTGAAGCTCTGGGACGCGAACCTGATGACCAGCATTTCCCGCATCGAGCGGATTTGCGACCTGATGGCGAAACGCAAGCTGACGAACCTGCGGCTTTGGACGGAGACGCGGGTGGACGACATCATCCGGGGGGAGGCCATCATGGGCAAACTGGCGCGCGCGGGGCTGCGCCAGGTGGCCTTTGGCGTCGAGAGCCCGAACCTGGAGACGCTGGAGCGCATGGGCAAGGGCGCCACGCCGAGCGACGTGGAGAGGGCCGTGGACATCCTGCGGCGCCACGGCATCCGCGCCCAGGGGTTCTTCATCCTGGGGCACTATGAGGAGGGCCGGGAGGAGGCGGCCCGGCACGCCGTCTTCGCGCGCAAGCTGGCGCTGCGCGACGTGGTCTTCACGCTGATGACGCCCTATCCTGGCACGGCCGTCTTCGACGAGTACCGTGAGAGGAAGCTGATCCGGTCGCTGAACTGGGACCGGTACAACAACCATTGCGCCATCGTCGCGTCACGCGACATGGAGCCGCGCGACGTCTTTCTGGCCTGCGCGCGCAATTTCGGCGCGGTGTACCGGCGCTATTTCCGGCTGTTGACGCGCGGCTATTTCGGCGTGGTCTTTCACCTGATCTCGAAGGCGCACACGCTGGCGCTGGGGGCGCTGCTCGACTGTGAGGCTGCCCCTGGGGACGTCATGGATTTCGTGTTCGAGGCGCTTCGGCCCGAAGGGGACGCGACCGTGCGCGAAATGGCGCGAGGCTTTTCGCCTGTCGTGTCGTTGTTCGGCTCCTTTGCGGCGCGGGTGAGGCGCGCGCCGGGCCGCAACCTGGACTTCCGCCTGACGCGCTTCGGGCGTTTGCGGTGCGGCGTTGTGGAGGAGACCTCGGACACCGGCCCCTGCCCCGGCCCCGTGATTGACCTGGAAGACGTGGAACGGCTGGCCCGCCGCATCGGGAGCGCACGGTTGCTCCGGCATACGTGCCGCATTCGCGCCTTGAGCGAGGAGCCGCTGTGGAGCGGCCGCAACATCAGGTCCGTGCTGGGCGACCACGTGTTTGTGGCGGACGCGATGGCCTTTGGGTGGTTCGCGCTGAGGACCGCGGCGGGGGGGCTGTGGAATCTGGCGGCGCACAGGGCGCGCGCGATCATTGCGTCCCTTTCGCCGGGGCGCCTGCGTCGAGATGGCGCCACTTCCGGGTGAGGGCAAAGTCCTCTTCCAGCGTGCTCAGCGCGCTGACGGTCAGAGCGTTGACGCGCCAGGGTTTGCCGTCCAAGCCCTCGAACGCGATCTCGATGTGGTCCTGGCGCGAAGTGACCCAGAGGATCTCGGCCTTGAAGCGTCCCTTGTCCAGGGCCAGCCGCGGGAGGCGTTCTTCCCCGTTGACTATGACGCGCATGGGACCCGTGGGCTGTGTGGCGGAGCCTGTGTTGAGGGTGAGGTAGTAGTGGCCGGGGGGCAGGTCCACGCGGAACGCCGCGGGCCGCGGCGAAGTGGCGCCTTGGCTGTTGAGCGGCGCGGAGACCCCATTCTCCTCGATTTCCACCGCGTCCGCGCCGCGGGTCCAGCCCCAGCCAGTCTTCTTGCGGTAAGCGGTTCTGGCCACGCTGCGCGGCTCGCTGGCCTTCTTGGGCATGGGGGCGCCGGTGAAGTCGAATTTGCGGACCTTTTCATAGGCGTAACGATAGTTCATCAGGACGAACGGATGGACTTGCTCGAAAGGCCGGGGTGGGGCGTAGAGGATGATCTTGAAGCTCAAGCCGCAGGGGAATTGGGCGCGGGCGCCGGCGAGACTGACGATGAGATCGAGGGTGTCGGCTGACGGCCGCAGCCGGGCGATATGCGATAGGGCGGTCCAGTTGTCCCGCGAGACACCGTTGGCGCCTTCGGGTTGGATGTCGACGGCGAACGAGGCGAGGTGGCTCCGTACAGTGAGATAACGGAGCTGGCTAAGGTCGCTGGCGGCGGAGAGGCCGCCAGCGTGGAGAACGGATGTCTGGGGGTCTTTTTCGGTCGTGCCGTGGACTACGCTGACCGTGGCGCCGGGCGCCAGGGGCATGGAGAGGATGGTCCAGGGCTGGTGGGGCGGATCGAGACGCATCTCGCACGTGTACTCAATTCGATCTCTGAACAGCGCGGCCTCGCGGAGCTGGCCTGGACCAACGACCACGCACCCCGAGGCCTGAGTCAGGACCCGCGCCTCGGGCAGGGTGGCGGGTTGGGGGGCCGAGGCCACGACCTGGCCGTTGAGGCGGAAGACGAGCGTCCGGCCGCTCTCCAAGGCCAACGCGCTGTCCTGGCCGGCGGCCA